>CANQAU010000070.1 GCA_947588935.1 uncultured Bacilli bacterium | reverse complement strand
TAATATCTGTTCCTCGACCTGCCATATTTGTTGCAATTGTAATGGCTCCTTTTTCTCCGGCCTTAGCAATAATTTCTGCTTCGCGTGCATGGTTCTTGGCATTTAATATTTCATGTTTTAATCCTGCTTTGGTAAGTAAGGATCCTAAATATTCATTGGCTTCTACCGAAATCGTACCCACTAATATTGGTTGTCCTGTCGAATGAATTTCCTTAATGGTTTTCACAATTGCTTGATATTTTCCTTGTAGTCCAGAATAAACTAAATCCGGTAAGTCTTCACGTATTACGGGCTTATTTGTAGGGATTTGAATAACATACATGTTATAAATGTTTCTAAATTCTTCTTCTTCTGTTTTTGCTGTACCAGTCATACCTGACAATTTTTTATACATTCTAAATAAATTTTGGAAAGTAATCGTTGCCATCGTTCGCGTTTCTTCATTTATTTTCACGTCTTCTTTTGCTTCAAGAGCTTGATGTAATCCTTCGCTAAATTGACGTCCTTTCATTAAGCGTCCTGTAAATTGATCAACAATGATTACTTCGTTATTATCGACAACATAATCAACATCTTTTTTAAAGGCATAATTTGCTTTTAAAGCTTGATTTACGTGATGAACTAATACCGAATTATCTAAGTCGTAAAGGTTCTTTAAATTAAAGAATTTTTCAATTTTTTCGACACCTTGTTCAGTTAAAGATGCACTTTTTGTTTTGGCATCATATGCATAATCTTCGTCTTCTTTAAATCCTTGAACTGCTTTGTTTGCATCTAGGTATAAGTTTTTTGTATTTGATTTTCCACCAGAAATAATGAGTGGTGTACGAGCTTCATCAATTAAAATGGAGTCCACTTCATCCACAATACAAAAATTTAAAGGTCTTTGTACACGGTCTTCTTTTCTGACTACCATATTATCTCTTAGATAGTCAAAACCAATCTCACTATTTGTTGAATAAAGAATATCTTTATTATATGCTTCTTGTTTTTCTTTGGGACTCATTTCTCTTAAATTCAATCCAACGCTTAGTCCTAAAAATTCAAAAACTGCTCCCATCCATTCTGAGTCACGTTTGGCAAGGAATTCATTTACTGTTACAATGTGTACTCCTTCGCCATTTAAAGCGTTTAAATATGCTGGCATGGTTTCTGTTAATGTTTTTCCTTCACCAGTTTTCATTTCAGCAATATTTCCAAAGTGGATAGCAAGACCACCTAATATTTGAACATAGAATGGTTTTTCTCCGATAATACGGGCATCGGCTTCTCTGACTGTTGCGTAGGCTTCAACGATAATGTCATCTAACGTTTCTCCCTTTTCTAGTCTTTCTTTTAATTCTACGGTCTTGTGCTTTAATTCTTCGTCTGATAGTGCCTGCATCGTTTCATCCAAGGCGACGATTTCGTTTGCTATTTTTTCAAATCTTTTTAATTCTTTATATTCTGAATCTATTAGTTTTCTAAAAAATCCCATGATTTTCTAACCTCCATCAGTAAGTATTTTACCATAAAGTTATTAAAAAAAGTATTTTTCTTATCATTTCTTTCGAAAAACTAGTTGTTTCTTTCTTTTTTCTCGACATTTTCAAATGAGACGTTCTTATTGCAAAGAAAAAAAGGACTTTCGCCCTTTTACATGTGGTATATGTCTTTTTCCTTTATTCTGGAAGATCCTTTGGTATTTACGAAAGACATTTCGATATTTTGTTTTATTTGAACTAAACGGAATAAAATTTCATATACGTCTTCATACCCTTGAGTTTGATATACTCGGTACACATTCATATGCTCTAAATATGACCGTAATCTTACAATATCGTTTTGTACACTTTCGCCAAAGTTACTAGAGAAATTAGCCCACATCTCATCATAATTTCTGTTAATTAAAGGTGGAAGAATTTTATCTTCTCCGGCAATCATACACATTACTGAGATGACTACTAAGGCATCAGAAGATCCAACATCGCTTAGTACGGAGGCTTTTGCTTCTTGATAGAATGGGCAAGTGTCTTGTGATATGAGAATGTCTTCCGAGATATTTATTTCGTGATGGAGTTCTTTCATTGCTTTAATGTTATCCGGGTTATAGTGAACATAAACTTGATCATGATAAACATTACAGTCTGGTTTGATTGCATAATCGTCTCGAATGACCATGTTTTGGCTTACTTGTTTAATGGCATTTAAAGTACTTTTGCCATTGTAATATTTTCCATATGCTTTAATCATTTCTGTATATTCTTTTATTAGTGCTTCTTTTTCTTCTTTGGTATAAGCTCGTGAAGCGTCAATACTGTTTTGCATATAATGAATAAATGCTTCTTCTTTTGTAGCATAATCATCAAATAAACATTCAAAAATCATTTCATCATATAATTCTTCTGATAAATGGTTTTTTTCAATTAAAGTTTCTACATTCTGTAATAATTCATTCACTTTTTTATCGGGAATTTCTTTTAATTTTTCTTTATAAGAATCAATTTGATAATTTATTTTCACTTTTTCGCACTCTTTTGAAATATAGGGAGCACTGTTATATGAAAGTGTACCTACTGTTAGGGAAAAAGCTAATACTCCTAAACGAAATTGACTATCTAAGTTTTGTCAACACTAAATTTATATTAATATTATACCACGACTAAAAACACGAAAATATGCG
>CANQAU010000069.1 GCA_947588935.1 uncultured Bacilli bacterium | reverse complement strand
CTCTCTGGAGGAGGACTGTCGTTTGGTAGGCTCCAGCCTTACCGAATACAACGAAGCCAAACAATTACAATAGTGATTATTTTAAGAAGCTCTTGTTGACCGACAATGATCGGCAAGGGCTTTTGTGTTTATTGAAAATGAAAGAAAAAGGCAGATAGTATTTTTATATGGAGAATGAAGTTATGGAAGACAGAGATGTAGAGCAATTAAAGAAAATGATAGGCATGAAAGAACTGTTTATAGTTCCAAGCGGAAAATTGCAGAGAGATACCGTACTTGCGTCAAATGAAAAGGGAGTTTTAACTGTCTCACAAATGTTAAAAGAAATTATGTATATAATTAAATTTATAAGACAGGTTTTCGGTAAAAATGAGCGCAAATATTCCGTTGCCATAAAATTTCTACAGTCAGTGCAGTTGGCGTTAATGAATAAAGATGTGCGCAAGCCGACAAAAGAACAGATGAAAATTGCCGCAGATGTTATGCATGAGGTTGCGGATATGCATGCACAAAGCGAAGAAGTAAAAGAAAGGAATGAAAAAATTGCGATTGATATAAAATGGTTAATTGATGTGTTAGAATCATAATTATGTTTAAAAGGATTGATTGGGAATGATACAGGATTGCCTTATTATAAAATTAACATAGAAAATAAGTAAAAATTATGATAACATGGAGGTGTGAATATATAAAAGTGGTTATTTTTAGCACAAGAACAAAAGCGAAAGATTATGCGAATATTGGTCTTATGCTATAGATTATTTGCGAAGCGAGGTGATAAAAAATGGGTGAAAATGATTTAGTAGAACATCAGGCAAAAGAATTTTTGAAAAAAATCATTGATAATACGCAGGGTTATTCTCAAGAAGCGAAATGCGATTTAAAAACAATTGTTGATATTGGTAGAACTCCAGATGAAATTTTGTTGACTGCGCTATTATATTATTACGGGTTAACTGTAGCATGCTAGAAATAGTAGGGATGATGACATTTTTCATTTAGTGAGAATGACAATTCTTTCTGAAAGCCTATTAGCATATAGCAAGTGTATTGTGACATAATAGATAATTTTTTATAAAGGATGTCAGTTTGATAAGTATTATGGCTAAATGCGTTCTTAGACGACTATATTTAAGTCGGAATGCCTTTTTGTGATTATTTTTAAAAATGTAATATATAAATTAAATTGTGTGATTTCTAGACAAAAAGTTTGTTCTTTGTTAATATAAAAGAAGTTGATTTATACGAAAGGAGAAATGTTATGCCAGTATACGGAAAGTATCAAGTTTATTATGGAAAAATAAAGAGTGAAGTGGAATTATTAAAAGAAAATAATGGGTATTCTAATTTATCAAAAGCATTCGCCCATTGGTATTTGTCTAGTTATTTAAAAGTTGATGAGCAGATTATAGCAGAGGCAATAATCGATGGAAATGGTGACAATGGCATAGATGCTATAATGGTAAATGAAAATATTATGACATTGTATCAGTTTAAATTTCCCGATAAAGTAAAAAATATTGAAAAAGCTATAGATGAAAAAACGGTATTGAAAATGTTTAACGGTTATAAGAAATTGGTTAGTCAGAGACAACCAAGGGTTGGAAGTACAAACTTTCTTGAATTTAGGGAACTTATAAAGGAAAAAAACATTTTTGATTATAGAATGGAGTTTATTGTTTTTCATAATTCTTTTTCTCAACCAGCAGAGGATGCTATTCAAAATGAAATAGAAGAAATTAAGCAAACAACAGGTAATCAAATAAAGTATAAAGTAGTACGGCAGAAAGATATATGTGACCTATATGATAGAATGCAAAAAAAATCACGATTGGATATAGAGATAACATATAAAAAACTGGATACAAGTTATAATTTAGGAGAAGAGGTAAAGTCTTCGGTTGGTTTTCTATCTGCAAACGAATTAATAGAGGCATGCAAAGATAAGATGGATGTTATCTTTGACGAAAATATAAGATTATATGAAGGTGATAATGCGGTTAATACAGGGATTTATAATACTGCGATAGGGGAGGATTCAAATAAATTTTTTTTCTATCACAATGGTATTGTTATGATTTGTGATAGTTGTAAAAATAGTACGGGAAACCAGACGTTATTGTTGGAAGGGGCTTCGGTAGTAAATGGATGTCAGACCATTAATAGTTTAAAAAAAGCATATGATGATTTAAAATTAAAGGAAGATGTATATTTACAATTTAGAATAATAGAAACAACAGATTTTGATCTTAGAGCTAAAATTACAGAATACTTAAATTCACAAACGAAAATTAAAGATAGTTATTTTTTGGCAAATAATCCATTTATAAGAGCATTGCAAATTGAGTTGAAAGACAGCAATTATTTTTTGGAGAGACTTGTGAATGAATATGAATATAAATTATCACTTAATAAAGTAAAACAATATGATAAAAAACATATCTTGAAATTGGAAAAGGTAATACAAATTTATGCTGCTTTTTATTGTAATGAGTATGCAGCAAAAGCAAAAAGAGGAAAGGGAGAACTTTTTGACAAAAAGATTGTAGAAGTATTAGTTAGTGATATTAATGCTAAAAAGGTTATACATGCATATCAGTGGTATGAAAAAATTAGTCAAATATTGTCATTATATAGACGATGTAGGCGTTCGGAGAAAATAAAAATGGATTTTTTTGAGTTTTTAGATGTAGAGGTAGAAGAGGATCAATATGAGGAGGAGTTGACTAAGTATACATTTTTAAATACAGGGGATCTCATTATATTAAATGCGGTAGCTAATTTAGAAAAAGAATGTTTGTTTGATGAAGAGAATGAATATATAATTGAAGCTATAGAGTTAACTCAAAAAGCAGTAATGGATAGTGGATTATTGCCGTCACAAGCAACGAAAAATAATGCGG
>CANQAU010000068.1 GCA_947588935.1 uncultured Bacilli bacterium | reverse complement strand
GACATCTTGCCAGAAATATTTCCTTATATTGTACTTGAAACGGATAGTCCCTTTTTGACACCTCATCCTTATCGTGGAACGCAAAATTCTCCAAAGTACATTCGTCATATTGCTGAATTTATTGCAACAGAGTTAAATATTTCAATAAATCAAGTTGAAAAAGTTACCAATGAAAATCTCCGTTCAATTTTTGACAAATATAAGTAACTGTGGTACCATGAATCTATGATTTGAGGTGAGCATTTTTGAAATGATAACTGTAACATTTTATTCAGGCTTGTGTTATTTTGGGAGCAATATTGCTTGCCAATGCTAGTGCAAGTTTGATAGAAACAAAATTTCAAAATAATGCAACAAATCGAACAATTAATTTATCTACTATGGCTTTAAAATTAGAAGAAGATATTAAAAATGATTTATATAGTGCCAAGGATACTTTTACTGGTGATTTAACTGGATATGCGGCAGATTGTCCATTATGTGGTGGAACGTTGGCATGTAAACCTAGTTATTATGTGCTGGATGGTACAGATACTTATTATGATGAACTTTATGGTACGGTACGCATTGTAGCTTCTAGTAAAAATCTTCCTTGCGGAAGTATTGTGAGATTTCGACATCCTGGTCTTTCGTCAGAGCCAATTCTTGCAATTGTTTTAGATCGTGGCGTTCTTGGAAATGATTTGGATTTGCTTACGGAGAGTGAAGCATATGCTTTACGATATGTTGGACGAAGATCCGTGACTTATGATGTATTAAGACAAGGTTGGACACGCTAATCTTGTTTTTTTTATTTGTTTTTGTTATCTTTTTGGTAGGTGCGTGATCGTATGACTATTTCAGCAAAAAAAAGTTTAGGACAAAATTTTTTAAAAGATGAAAAAGTTTTAAAAAATATAGCGGATTCGATTTATACTACTGATCAGGACTTGATTTTAGAAATTGGTCCGGGAACGGGTGCTCTTACTAAATATTTAGTACAAAAACCTGGCATGTATTTAGCATATGAAATTGATGAACGTATGAAAAACTATCTTTCTTTGTACCAAGATTGTATTCGATATCAAGATTTTTTAAAATGTAATATTTCAAAAGAATTAGCAACTTATTCATATCAAAATCTGTATGTGATGGCAAATATTCCATATTATATTACGACGCCTATTTTAGAAAAGATTATTAATTATACGAATGTTTCTCAAATGGTTTTGTTAGTTCAAAAAGAAGTTGCACAGCGCTTTTGTGCGAAAACGCATACCAGAAATTATGGTTATTTTACTGTTTATCTTCGTCATTATTTTGATATGGAAATTTTGTTTGAAGTATCGAGAAATTGTTTTGATCCCAAACCGAATGTAGATAGTGCGGTTGTAAAATTTATGAGAAAAGAAAATATTCAAACAATGGATATGACTTATTTTGCATTTATAAAACAATGTTTTGCAAATAAAAGGAAAACACTTTATAACAATTTAAAAAATTATGATTGGGAAAAAATTGTCTTGATTTTAAACCGCTATGGATACACCGATAAAGTACGGGCGGAAGAAGTTTCTCCAGAAGTCTTTGAAGAAATATTTTGGGAAATTCGTTAAAAATATTTTATTTTTCGCATATATTGTATTGGTGAAGCAAATGGATATCAAAAAGGGCGATTATGTTACACGGAAAAGTTATCATAATGATACCATTTTTAAAGTAGTTAATATTAAAGGCGATATGTGTTATTTAAAGGGATTAGATGTTCGATTGTATGCAGATAGTCATTTTTCAGATCTTGTTTTAGTGGAAAATTTCGTGGAAGATGAGGAAATGTCTGTTCTTTTTCCATCTGATGAAACGCAAGTACGTGGAGAATATTTTTACTTACCGGGAAAAATTTTGCATTTGGATGGAGATAGTGAATATTTAGAACGATGCTTGAATTTTTATAAAAAGAATAATGTGTATGCAATTGGCAAAAAAATTAGTGAAAATGAAATGGCTCAGAAAATGCATCTGTTATTAGCAGAGTATCAACCTGATGTTGTGATTGTTACAGGGCATGATGCATATTATCAGAAAAAAGGGGATATACATGATGTTCGAAACTACAAAAATACGGAGAATTTTATAAAAGCTGTCAAAGAGGCTAGAAAATTTGAGAAGAGTCATGAAAAATTGGTTATTATTGCGGGAGCTTGTCAAAGTAATTATGAGGAACTTATTAAAGCAGGGGCAAATTTTGCGTCTAGTCCGAAACGAGTTAATATTCATTGTTTAGATCCAGCTATCATTGCCACAACAGTTGCTATGAGTGAACGAAATAAACCTATTGACTTGGTTTCCTTGTTAGATAAAACAAAATATGGAAAAGATGGCATGGGCGGTTTAAAATGTAATGGCCTTATGTATGTTGGATATCCAAGATAGGGGTCTTATGAATATTGAAATTGTAAAAAATGAAATGCAAAAGCATTTGAATGAAAAAGTGGAGGTGTCGGTGTTTGGTCTTCGAAATAAAACGGAATATTTTATTGGTACGATTTCTAGATTGTATCCATATATTTTTACTGTGAAAGTAAATGGTATTGAAAAAAGTTTTAATTACGCGGATATTATTACGGGTGAAGTAGAAGTAAAATATATGTAAAAATGATTGATTTCGAGTGACATATGCTTTATTATATAAGTAAGTTTGATTAAAACTTTAGAAGGAGTGTAACTATGAAGATTACATCAGTTAGCGTTCGAAAGATCGAAAAAGAAGGCTCACGAATGAAAGGAATTGCATCTGTTTTAATCGATGATTCTTTTGCTATTCATGATATTCGAATTATCGAAGGAGATAATGGGCTATTTATTGCTATGCCAAGCAGAAAGACAGCTACTGGGGATTATAGAGATATTGCACACCCAATCAATCCTGATGTTCGCAAAATGTTCGAAGAGGCAATTTTTGCGGAATATAATAAAGTCGAAGACGCAGAGTAAGAATTCACTTTTGAATTCTTTTGGTACTATAAAAGTGTAATAATTAATTACAGAAATGTAATTGAATATTACACTTCTTTTTATTATGATTGAAG
>CANQAU010000067.1 GCA_947588935.1 uncultured Bacilli bacterium | reverse complement strand
CAATGTTTCCAAATGCAACAACAATTAGGATGGATGTTGATACAGTATCAAAAAAGAACTCACACGAACAAATTTTAAATAAATTCAAAGACGAAAACATTGACATTTTAATAGGAACACAAATGGTAGTTAAAGGTCATCATTTTCCAAATGTAACTTTAGTAGGAGTAATTGCAGCTGATGGAAGTTTAAATATTGGAGACTTTAGAGCTAATGAAAAAACTTTTCAAATTTTAACACAAGTTGCTGGGAGAGCAGGTAGAGAAAAAGATGAAGGCAGAGTTATAATTCAAACATACAATCCAGACAATTATGCAATAGAATTTTCAAAATCACAAGATTACAATTTATTTTACAATACAGAAATAGATATAAGAAAACAGTTGAAATATCCGCCATTTTGCGATATAATAGTAATGGATATGTCTGCTAAAAATATAGCAGAATTGCATTCTGTTGCAAAAAAAATTCATGCATATTTAAAGAAAAGAGTAATTGATGAAAAATTTGGACTTTTGCTTTATAGTCCAGTGCCTTCACCAATTGACAAAATTAAAGATAGATTTCGTATGAGAATAATCATAAAATGCAAATATGATGAGAGAATAAAAAATTTGCTAAATGACAGCTTAAATGAATTTTACAAAATGAAAACAACAACAGCAAGAGTAGCAATAGAATTAAATCCAAACAATATGCTTTGATGTAATAAATTGCATATTAAGTATGAAATATAAATACTAGCGAATAATATAACAATAAAAGGAGGAGTAATGGCACTAAGAGAAATAAGACTTGAAGGAGACGAAATTCTTAGAAAAAAATCAAGACCAGTTGAAGTAATAGACGACAAAATAAGAGAATTAATAAATGATATGGACGAAACTATGCATTCTGCAAATGGGGTTGGAATCTCAGCAGTTCAAGTAGGCGTTCTAAAAAGGATTATAGTCATAGATGTAAATTATGATGGAACACCTTCATTAAAACTCATAAACCCAGAAATAGTAAAAGCCAAAGGAAGTGAAGAATTTCAAGAAGGTTGTTTAAGTTTTCCAAATAAGTTTGCAAAAGTTGTAAGACCAAATGATGTTACTATAAAAGCTTTAGATGAAAACGGAAAACCTATTACAGTCAAAGGAAAAGGGTTACTAGCTGAAGCACTATGCCACGAAATAGACCATTTAGATGGCAAATTATTTGTTGATATAATGGAACCAGGAACTCTCGAATATATAGAAAACGAAGAAAATAATAAAGAATAATTTTTATGAGTTTTAGAACAAAACTCAAATATCAAAAAGGAGATTCGCATAATGTTTATCGCATTATGCGAAAAAATATAATGAAAATAGTATTTTTAGGTACACCTGACTTCGCTTTAAAATCATTGCAAGCATTATACGAAAATGGCAATGAAATTTTAGCAGTAGTAACAAATCAAGACAAGCCCAAAGGCAGAGGTATGAAGCTTATAGCATCACCAGTTAAAAGGTTTGCTATTGAAAAAAATATAAAAGTGATGCAACCGCTTAAAGTTAGAAATAACACTGAGTTTATTAATGAAATCAAAGATTTAAACCCAGATTTATTGTGCGTTGTAGCCTATGGAAAGATATTACCAAAAGAATTACTTGATATACCAAAATACGGATCAATTAATGTTCACGGATCACTCCTACCAAAATACAGAGGAGCCGCTCCTATTCAATGGGCTGTGTTAAATGGAGACAAAGAAACCGGAATAACAACAATGTTTATGGATGAAGGTATGGACACTGGAGATATGATTTTCAAAGAAAAAGTTACAATAGGAGAAGATGAAACAACAGGAGAACTATGGAACAGATTAGCAGATGTTGGCGCTAATCTGTTAGTAAAGACAGTAAATAGAATAGATGAAATAACTAAGAATATAATGAAAGATGACAAAACACCATCAAACAATGACGTTGGGCAAGCTTCAAGAGAAGAAAAAACAAAAGCAACAGACAGTGAAGCAACGCAAAAATTAAGTAAGGCAGAATTGATAGAACAATTAAAAGATAAAATAGGAGCACAAAAACAAGAAGGTGATTTTACTTTAGCACCGATGCTAAATAAAGAAATGGCTCAAATCGACTGGAACAAAAGTGCACAAGAAATAAAAAATCTTGTTCGCGGACTTAACCCAATAATGGGCGCTTATACTTTTATAAATGGCAAAAAAATTAAAATTTGGAAAGTTAATGTTTGTGATAGTTTACAAGAAGCGGAAGGAAAACAAAATGGAGAAATAATTATTGCAGACAGAAAAAAAGGATTATTCATAAAAACAGAAAACGGAGTTATAGAAGTCTTAGAAGTACAAGGAGAAAATGGTAAAAAAATGGACATCAAAAGCTTCCTAAATGGCAATAAAATAGAGGTAGGGGAAATTTTAAAAAACTAAAAAAATAAAGACACAGTATTGTGTCTTTATTTTTTTAGTGGAACTATTTCAAGAGTACATCCCAAAGCTTCTAATATTTTAAATAGTGTATCTGTGTTTGGCAATTGTCTCCCACTTTCAAATCTTGCTATTGCTGATTGTTTAATTCCGGTTTTTCTGCTTAAATCTTCTTGTGTCATATTTGCTTTTTTTCTTGCCTCAATGGTAGCTTTCAAAAGTTTAGTTTCAAAATTAATTCTAGCTTCTTCTTCGGGTGTTAAATCAAGTTCTTTTTCAAATTTTTCCCAAGTTTTAAATTTTTCACTCATTTTTCTTCACTCCTTTTTTTATAATCCTGAAGCAATCTTTGAGCCTTGTCAATTTCAGCCTTTGGTGTTTTTCTGGTTTGTTTCATAAATACACTTAATAATATAAATTTATTATTACACCAACTAGCAAATAATATTCTATCCCTTAATGGTCGTAATTCCCATATTTCATTTACAAGGTGTTTTATATATGGTTCTCCAATGGATAGACCATCACTTTGTAGAATTCGAATATATGACATTATCTTTTCAAATTTTATTCTGCTATCTTTATTATTATTTCTCCTTAATTCGGTAATATATTGTTCGACTTCACTTTTCCCATTTCTGTCTTTATATAATAATATTTCAAACAATGACTTTCGTTCCTCCGTACATTATTATTATAACATTTTTGTTATAATAAATCAATACTATAATGAAAAAATTAGAAAAAATTTACAATCAACAAATCTAATTGTTGATTGTAAATTTTTTCATTATAAATATGCATTAAGATTATCAATATTATCTCTTTGAAATTT
>CANQAU010000066.1 GCA_947588935.1 uncultured Bacilli bacterium | reverse complement strand
AATAATCAAATCAAAATCGAACGTTATTTTCAGTTAACATTTGACGAAGAAAATAGCACCTATCAAGACAGTGTGGAGAAAATCAAAAAAGCAATGGAAGATTCCGTAGAACATCACAAAATTAGTGACGTCGAAGTCGGCTCCTTTTTATCAAGTGGAATCGATTCATCTTATATCGTTTCATTAGCAAAACCAGACAAAACATATACCGTAGGATATGATATTCCCAAATATAATGAAATTGATTATGCAAAAGATTTAACAGACCGTTTAAAAATTAAAAACACCAGTAAGAAAATTACCAAAGAAGAATATATGGATGCAATTCCCAAAGTTTTATATTACATGGATGAACCAACAAGCGATCCAGCTGCCATTGCTTTATATTTCGTTGCCAAATTAGCCAGTAAAGATGTCAAAGTAGTTCTTTCAGGAGAAGGCGCAGACGAATTATTTGGTGGATATAATACCTATAAATCATACATTATCTTAGAATGGTACAATAAAGTTCCTTTCTTTATTCGTCATGCCATCGCTACCGTTTGTAAATTATTTCCAGAAGTATGGGGAATTAACTTCTTAATTCGTCGTGGAGAAAAATTAGAAAATAATTACATAGGAGTCAATCGAGTATTTGGCAAAAAAGAAAAGAAAAAAGCATTAAATATCCCGATTACGTTAACAGAAAAAGAAATTACCCAACCAATTTATGAAGAATTCAAAAACGAATCAGACATCGTCAAAATGCAAGCCATTGATATTTACTTTTGGTTAATGAAAGATATTTTACAAAAAGCCGATCGGATGACGATGGCAAATTCTCTCGAAGGAAGAGTTCCGTTTATCGATAAAGAAGTATATAAAGTAGCAAGTGGATTACCTTTTTCTTATAAAGTAACAAAAGAAAATACCAAAGTCGCTCTTCGAGATGCTGCCAAAAGCGTAATTCCAAATGAATCTTACAAAAAGAAAAAATTAGGCTTTCCCGTTCCAATTCGCGAATGGATGAGAGACGACGATTTATACGCAGAAATAAAACGTGCTTTCCAAACCGACACAGCTGCAAAGTATTTTAATACAAAATATATCATAAAATTACTAGACGATCATAAAAATCAAAAGAAAGACAATTATCGAAAAGTCTGGAATATTTATTGTTTCTTAAAATGGTATGAAGTATTCTTTGCCTAAAAAGGAGGAAGTATGAGAAACCATAATATACATTTTGGAATAGTTGGGATATTTCTTTTCCTTTTTTTCTTGTTACTATACCTAGTAATAACCCAAAAAAGTAATTCCTTTGACGAAAAAATCTATCAAAAAATCGCCACAAAGATAACCCCAAAAAATACCATAATAATGAAATTAATCACCTTCTTTGGAAGTACAGTGGGGATTATTTGTGGAATTGGTATCAGTTATTTTTTTCTGAAAGATAATTACAATTTCTTCTTTATGATTGGAAGTATGATCATCGAAGTCATATTAAATAATGTTATGAAATTATTGGTTGGAAGAATCCGTCCAAATATCAATCCATTAGTCAAAGAAACCGGACACAGTTTTCCAAGTGGACATACAATGGCATCTACTGCCTTTTATTCATTCGTGATGTACTTTGTATGGAAATCTTCCTTGACGATGATAATCCAAATCATCATCACGATACTATGTATCTCCATTATTTTATTAATACTGATGAGTAGAGTATATTTGGGCGTACATTACACAAGTGATGTCTTAGCAGGATTATGTTTTAGTATTGCCTATGTTGCCCTCATGACTTATTTTTATCCAACAATTTACAGTTGGATGATGAGCATAATGTAAAGTAACGTAAAGAGGCGTAAAAAGAAACCTCAATAATTGACACTAAGAAAAAAGAAAAATATAATAAACGTAGAGGTTAGAAAATATGAAGAAAAAAACAATGATTGCTGCATCTTTAGGTGTAGGAGCAGCCATTGGAGCAACTGCTGGAATATTGCTTGCTCCAAAAAGTGGCAAAGAGACAAGAAAAGAACTTGCCGATAAAATCAAAGAAGTACATGAAAAATTAAAAAAAATCGACGCGAAAGATGTTAAAGATTACGTCGAAAAGAAAATTGCTAAAATTGAAAAAGAATTAAAATCTTTAGATAAAGAAAAGGTTTTAAAAAAAGCAAAAGATCAAGCAAAAAAAATTGAAAATGAATGTAAAGAACTGGCAAATTATGTCAAGGAAAAAAGTGAACCAGTGTTAACCGAAACCGTCAATGCCATTCATGATAAAGCACTTGAAGTCACCAAAAAAGCAATCGCAAAACTAGAAGAAAAGTAATAGAGAAAAATCTATTACTTTTTTCATGAACAATGTTTATAAAATTTTCGTTAATTCTCGCAAACGGGTAATTTCCATCGTTGGTGTATAAGAATATGGATTTCCATTTTGGGTAGGATTATACCAACAAGTATCAATACCATACTGCACTCCTCCAAGAACATCAGTAGTCAAACAATCACCCACAATTAACGTCTTTTCTTTTTGAATAAATGGATAATGTGAATAAAAATAATCAAAAAAACGATAATCTGGTTTTGAATATCCAATTTCTCCAGAACTAATAATTTGCGAAATATAGGATTGAAAGGATGCCGAATTTACTTTGCAAATCGCGGCGCGACGAGGTCCATTGGTAATGATAAATAACATGTATCGGCTACATAAATATTCAAGTACCTCTTGGGCGCCATCGATTACTTTAACTTGTTTAGAAAGATTTCTTACATATAAATCATTGAGTTGAATCGCAAATGCATCATCAAAATGATAGGATGAAAAAAAGAGTTGAAACCGTTTTGAACGGAAATACTGAGATTTTTCTATCGGAAGAGTATATTGTTCTGGAGCACAGAAATTTCCAGATTCCACGCTGGACCAATACGCTTGATCAAAAGATTTCCATGAAGTTAATAATTCCTGACAATAGGGAATCTTTAAAAATTGTAACACCTCACAAAATGCTCCTTGAATTGAAAAAGAATTATCAATTAAGGTATCATCTAAATCAAAAAGAATAGTATTATATTTTGTCATAAATCACCTCTAGGGTATAAAGAAAGCTCGAACAGAAGTCCGAGCAAAATAACATTCTGGTGCTGAAAACAGGATTCGAACCTGCGACCTACGCGTTACGAGGGCGTTGCTCTACCAGCTGAGCTATTTCAGCAACAATGTTATTATATAATAAATAGAGATAAATTAGCAATAAAATTCAAAAAATTGTTGAATTTTTTAACTTCTATGATATAATCATATTTGTAATTTGAATTGCAGGTGTGGTTCAATGGTAGAACTTCAGCCTTCCAAGCTGATAACGTGGGTCCGATTCCCATCACCTGCTCCAGTGACGTTTCTGTTCGAACTTTTATAGTTTGAACTTAACATATATAATCAATCCGTTCGGGTTGATTTT
>CANQAU010000065.1 GCA_947588935.1 uncultured Bacilli bacterium | reverse complement strand
ATATTGAATACATTGCCAAACCATATCCCAAATTAAAAGTATCTCGTTATTTAAATATCAAGAAAAAAGATAACAAAAAATTATTCGGACCCTATCCCAATGCCTATGCAGCTAGAAAAATTGTCAATTTATTAAATCGGCTCTATCCACTAAAAAAATGTGAAGGAAATCCCAAAAAAGTATGTTTGTATTACCACATTGGTGAATGCTTGGGGTACTGCGAAAAAAATATTGATCAAACCAAATTAGCCAAAATGGAACACGATATTTTAAGTTTTTTAAATGGAAATGATAAAATTTTAACAGATAAAATGCACGAAAAAATTGAAGGGTATAGTGAAGCCTTAAATTATGAAATGGCTCTAGAATTAAAAAAAGAACTGGATTATATCAATATTGTTTTAGATAAACAAAAAGTAGAATTACACGATCTCATCAATCGAGATTTAATCGGATTTTATTTTGACAAGGGGTACATCAGTTTACAAATATTTTTCTTAAGAAACGGAAAACTCATTGGTGGTCATACCGATATTTTTCCAATTGTATCTGAGCCCATTGATGAAATGGAAACGTATCTCTTAAATTTTTATACGCGCCATGAAATACCAAAAGAAATTCTCATGGATTCTGCTTTAAATACAGAAGTACTTTCTTCCATTTTAAAAACGAAGGTATTATCTCCAACTAGAGGACCCAAAAAGAAATTGTTGGAAATGGCAAAATTAAATGCCAATATTAATCTCGAAAATGAATTAGAAATGATTTTGAAAAAAGAAAATTCCACCGTAGAAGCCAATGAAAAATTAAAAGAGATATTGCATTTAAAAACGCTCGATCGAATCGATTTATTTGATAACTCCAATCTTTTTGGAGATTTCTCCGTGAGTGGAATGGTCGTCTTCAAAAATGGAAAACCAGCAAAGAGTGAATATCGAAAATATAAAATATCGATTGATAAAAATGATGATGTAGGTACCATGAAAGAAGTCATTTATCGAAGATATTATCGAGCTTTAGTAGAAAAAAGTGAAATGCCAGACTTAATCATCGTCGATGGAGGAATCAACCAGATCAATGCTTGTCGAAGCATTCTAGAAGATTTAAATTTAAAAATAAAAGTCTGTGGACTTAGAAAAAATGACAAGCACCGCACCAACGATTTAGTCGATGGAAGTACCCTCCAAATGATTCCCATTGAAAAAGATAGCAATGTTTTCCATTATTTAACGAGAATGCAAGATGAAGTGCACCGTTTTACCATTTCGTATCATCGAACCATCAGAAGTAAAGGAAGTATCTCCAGTATACTAGAAAATATCGAAGGAATTGGGAATAAAAGAAAAAAAGAACTCATTAAAAAATTCGGTAGTATTGCCAAGATGGAATTAGCAACCAAAGAAGAATTAGAAACCATTCTTCCACCAAATGTTGCCGACAATCTCCAAAAATATTTACAGAGTTGGAAAGAAGCAAAAAAGAAAGAATAGAGAAAATTACGTTTTCTCTATTCTTTACGTAATGGAAGAAACATAGTATAATAATAAAAGGTGAAATCATGAAAAAGTACATAACCCTGAAAAAAGACTTTAACGTGAAACTAAATAGTAAAATTACCAAACATAGTAATCCGAAATATATCTATTTACCAATTCCCAAAGAAGATAAAATTCATTCATCCATCGAAGTGAAAAAAGAAGAAAAATTAAGTGATTTTCTCATTTCACCTGTCTCTGGAAAAATTGTCGGAATGAAATATTGTCAAATGCCAAATGGTAACGTCGAAAAATGTTTGACCATTTTAAATGACTACAAAGAAAGTATGATGGAAAGAAAAGCCGTTCGTAAAAATATTGCCAAAATATCCAAAGAAGAAATGCTAAACGAATTAAAAGACTATCATTTAGAACATATTGCTTTCAAAATAGAGAAGAATGATCCAAATGGTCCACTTATATTAAACGGAATCGAAGACGAACCATATGTTGCCAATGAAATCTTTGTTGGCAAAGAATACACGAGTTTGATTTTAGAGACGTTTGATGCCATTCGTGAAATTTTAAGTTGTCAAATAGCGAGAATCATAGTCAAAAGTAGTGACCGTGAAAATATCGAAGCATATACAAATTTATTAGGTACATATCCCAATATTGAACTAGTGATAGTTCCCGATTATTATTTGTTGGGAGAAGAAACGTATATCAAAGAATATTTACATCTTCCAGATTCCTCCATCATGCTAAGACCGAGTGAAGTCTATCAAATGAACAATACAATGAAAAGAAAAAGACATACCCTAGATCAAATATTCACAATTAGCGGCGATGGAATTGAGAATCCTCAAGTAATCGAAGCCAAAATAGGAAGTGCAGTAATCGATATTATCAAAGAGCATATCAAAAAGAAAAAAGATCAAAAAACCGTCTGCTACATTAATGGATTAATGAAAGGACAAATCATGGATCCAGAAACTCTTATTGTCACGCCCGATTTAACATCCATCCTTTTCATGAAAGAGACCAATTTGCAAGAAGAAGAATGTATCAATTGTGGAAAATGTTATACGGTCTGTCCAAAGGGATGCAATCCTCGTGCTTTTTTAGAAACCAAAAAAACCAAAACAATCAAAAATTGTATCGATTGCGGACTATGTTCCTATATCTGCCCATCTTTTATTAATTTAAGACAACGAATGAAAGGAGATCAAAATGAATAAGACCCAACCATATCTTCATTATGATAGCGAAAGTTCCTACTTATATCATATTGGTGCTGCACTGTTACCACTTATCATTTATGGCTTTTATAAAAACGGATTGCTTCCTTTATTGAACCGCGATATCACTTTCCTAGAAATTTTAAGACCCTTGTTGTTTCCATTATTCGGCTTTTTAATTGGCTGTCTCGTAGATTACATTTGCTTTTTAAATAGTGAAAAAGATACCATCTGGACCCACATGCCAATTTATGGAACCATAATCATGATGACAATGCCCTTAAAAGCAAATCTCTTTTTTATGAGTATTTTACTCTTTGCCACCTTTTTATTGATTCGCAAGTTAAACGAAAAAAAGAATATTCTAAAACCATTGCCAATCACAAAACTTTGCTTTGTTTTATTATTGACCATCATGGCCCATATAAATTTTTTAAATCCCACCGAACAAGCTCAAACAATGGTATATTCCACCATTGATATTCTTTTTGGAAGAAATATTGGAGGAATCTCTACAACCAGCATTCTGTGGATGGTGATTGCATATGCCTACCTGTGGTTTGATTATTATTATAAAAAAGAAATTCCATTGTATAGCATGGCAGTCTATATTGGATTATGTCTTTTATTTGAAATTCTTTTTCCAACCGGAAATTTAGTCAAAAACATTTTAAATCCGAGTATGATTTTTGCAAGTATCTTTGTGGCAACGGATATCATATCAAGCCCTTATACCGATACTGGTAAAATGCTATATGGACTCTTTATCGGCCTTACAGGCTTTTTTGCCATTCGCTTGATAAATTCCATTGACGGGGTCTATATCGGAATCGGATTGTTATGGATGATCGTTCCCTTTTTAGACAAAATAGGGTACCGTTTAGAAGAAAAGAATGACAAGTTTTGTCGAAAAGCTCATTTCGAAAAAAAAGAAATGAAACCAAAATCATTCCCAAAAATGAAAAAGAATTTTCCAAATTAAAAAATTGGTGAACAGAAAACACCAATTTTTTTGTTTTTTCGTCTTTTTTACGTATCTTTACAAACAAAAAAAAGCGCGTATCATACCACTTGCGAGTCGCAAAAAAGAAAGGAAAAAATATGAAAAAAATTATCAAATGGA
>CANQAU010000064.1 GCA_947588935.1 uncultured Bacilli bacterium | reverse complement strand
TTTCACTTAACTCTTTCATCGTCATCCCATCATAAACGACAGTAGGAACGACTTCGACAGCCAGTGGAATTTCCAGTGTTGTTTGCACAACTTCAAATACTTCTTCTTTAGGCATAAACATGGTATGAACTTGTAAACGAGTTCCAATATGCAAATAACTCCCCAGCATACTTACACTACTTGGCAATCGATTACTCATACATCCTAAAAGAAGCACTACTACGATTATGGCTCGAATATGAGCCATAATCGACGGTAATTTTTCCATTAATCTCTACCTCTTTTTTGCGGAAGCAAAATCTATACTACCATATTTTATATAAAAATGCAAATTGCATCACCCATCATGATTACCAAACTAGACCCCAAAAAAGACCGAAACAAGAAGAAAACTAGCCAAAATACCTACCAAATCGGCAAATAAACCAACACCCAAAGCATGCCCTGTCTTTTTAATATGAACACTTCCAAAATACAAAGCCAAGACATAAATCGTGGTATCCGTACATCCCTGTAAAGTACTTGCAAGTCGACCCATAAAACTATCCGGTCCATAAGTAATCAAAATCGAATTTAAAATTGCTAAAGAAGCCGTTCCACTAATCGGCCGGACCAAAGCCATCGGCAAAATTTCCATAGGTACATGCAAAAACTGAAAAACAGGATTTAAAAATTGAAAAAACCAAGCAATAAAATTACTATGTAAAAACAAGTTCGTGGCAAAAACCATCGCCACAACTGCAGGAGCAATATGAAACGTCATCACAATACCTTCTTTCGCTCCTTTTAAAAAAGATTCATAAATGTCTACATGATGAAAAAAGCCATACAACACCACCCCAACAACAAAAATGGGCAGAATAAATAAGGAGACAACATTCATCTTTGTTTCCTCTTTCTCAAAAACCAGTCCAAACATAATCCGGCAAAACTAGAACAAAAAGTAGCCAAAACGGAAGTCAAAATAATCTCCGAAGGATTGGCACTACCCTGTCCCATTCGTAAAGCAATGACCGTCGTAGGAATAATCGTCACACCCGCCGTATTCAAAATTAAAAAAGTAACCATGCTATCCGTTGCAACCGAAGGATGAGGATTCTTTTTTTGCATACTTTCCATTGCCTTTAACCCAAAAGGTGTCGCAGCCGAACCAAGTCCCAAAGCATTGGCAGCAATATTCGATGCAATATACCCCAAGGCCGGATCATCCTTTTGTAAACTAGGAAACAATTTATGTAATAAAGGTTGAACCAATCGCGAAAATTTCTGTAAAATTCCAGCATCTTCCGCAATCTTCATTATTCCACTCCACAACACCAACACCGGCATCATACTCAAAAGAAGTTCCATTCCATCACTAGCACCCTTTAAAATCGCACTATTAATTCCCTCTACTTGTCCACTACCAATGGAAAAAAGAATCCCAATCGCAATAAAAGCTCCCCAAATAATACTTACCATCCAAACAACCACCTAAACAATTTAGAAAAAAAGCCCTCTTTCTTTTGTGCAACATTTTTTTTGACATAAATAGCAACAGATTTTAATTCTTCATCCTTTAAAAAAATGTGTGCGTGTCCAACAACATCTCCCGTTTCATATTCTTCTTTTTCTTCCATCTCATACTTTACATTCAACAACCGCTCTTCCTCTTTCGTTACTAACACCGACACATCCTGTAAAAGATATAAAGAATCATCATAATAATGAAAATCAGGAATCGTAAAATCATCTTTTTTGAGTACCTCTACCAAATGATATTGTGAAAATAAAACTTCATATAAATTTTGATGATCTTGAAAATCATTGCCATCATTAAACGTCACAATGGCAATTTCCCCTCCATCCTTCTTCGCAGCACTAACAAGAGTTCGTTTCGCCAAATGGGTATATCCCGTTTTTCCCCCAATCGCATATTCATACTGAAAAAGAAGTTTATTCTTATTTGTCCAATGATATGTTTTTTTATTACTTTTACTAACATAATTTTTCGTTCCTGTAATCATACGAAAAGTCTCATTTTGCATCGCAGTATACATTAATTTTGCCATATCAAAAGCCGTCGAAGTATTGCCAACTCCCTTTTCATCCTCCAGTCCATGAGAATTATAAAATTTGGTATGACTCATCCCAATTTCATAAGCTTTCTGATTCATCAAAGAAACAAAGGACTCCATACTTCCAGCCACCCCATAAGCAATCGCAATCGCCGCATCATTTCCACTTCGTAGCATCAACCCAAAAAGCAAATCTTTTAAACTCATCACTTCTCCAACTTCAATGTAGATGCCACTTCCATATGCTTTTAAAACATGTTCATCAACCGTGATTTCCGTTTCAAGTGGCATTTGTTCAATGGCCACCAACGTCGTCATAATTTTCATTGTGACTACTTAATAACGAAATTGTTTCAAAATGATTGTAATCCCATATATACGTTACATGAAATAAGTTTATGTATATATGAAGAATTACGGCTGTTTTATCATCAGATTTTTTAACTTCGATTTTTTTAATCAAAAGTTTTGATAATTTCTCGAAATTTTCATTAATAAATTCGCCTAATCCGAATTTTTTTATTTGTTTAATGGTTGAATCGATATCTTTCTTTTCGAGTTCTTTTATTTCATTTTTAATCTTTTCTATTTCAAGATTATATTTATTATTTCTCGTCTCAAATTCATTTTTTTTAATCGCTTTTTCTATATATAGTTCAAGTATACTTTCTTTCTTATAGTCCAAATTATGAATTTCCTTTTTTAATTTTTTTATTACATTACATCCATTAAAGTTAGTACTTTTATATATATTTATTAACTTATTTTTAACTTCATCAAAATTATGAATTAAACAACTGTAAATTTTTTTAAATATTTTATCGAGTTCTTTCTCATATAATTTAGGACTTTTACATATTTTATCTCCATGCATCGCATATTCATTACAAATCCAATAGCTATTTCCATAATTACTAACTCTTTTATATTTACAATGATGATGGCAACAATAAATATTACCACTATAAGGATATCTTTTTGAAAACACTCTTAGTTCTTCTACATTTTTTAAATAATTTACTTTTTTCATTTTTAATAATTGATTCGCTTTATCCCACAATTCTTCCGAAACTATTGCAGGAATTTCACCTTTACTATCTTCTATAATCCAATCTTTCATTGGCAATCTAATTTGCTTTTTATTTCGGTAATCTTTCGTCATAACTGTATTTGTACAATAAAATCCTTTATATTTAGGGTTAGTAATCATTCTTCTTAAAGTTGTTACATGAATATAGTCTCCTTTTTTTGTTTTATATCCCTCTTCATATAATATTTTCGATATTTTTGATAAACCATACTCTCCACTCGCATATAATGAATAAATTCTTCTAACCATTTTCGCTTCTTTATCATCTATTTTTAGTTTACCCTTTTCCTTTGTATAACCCGTAATAACATTATTACCTAAAACATGTCCTTTTTCTCTAGACCTTTTCATACCAAATCGAACTCTTTCCGATAGTTTTCTAACCTCTTCTTGCGCAATGGATGACATGATTGTTAACCTTAGTTCTGAATCAGGAAATATGGTATTGATATTATCCGATAAAAATAAAACCCCAACATCACTTGCTAAAAGTTCCTGCGTATATTGAATACTATCAACTGTATTTCTTGAAAACCGAGATATTTCTTTGGTTAGTATTAAATCAAACTTTCCATCTTTCGCATCTCGAATCATTTTTAAAAAGTTAGTTCTGTTTTTAACACTAGTTCCACTAATTCCTTCATCGATATATCCTGGAATATAATTCCAATTTGAATTTTCCATTATAAAATTTTTAAAATATAATATTTGATTATCTAAAGAATTAAGTTGCTCATCTTTATCAGTAGATACTCTTGCATAAAAAGTTACTCTAAGTGGTAGATTATATATACTTTCTCCCTTTGATATTTCATTTCTAATTTTACATAAATCCATCAACTGTCAGCCCCTAATTTTTTTAAAGCATCATTATATAAATCAAAATTAATTATTTTTTCTTTATATAAATACTCATTTAAAATGATAGCCAGTTCAGTATCAACCATCTATATATCACCAATGAATCTTATTACATAAAAAAAGAAATAATTACATACAAATTATTTCTGAAATTTTAATTTTACCAACAATCATTTAAAATAACACATTCATCGTCATCACAAATTTTATCAATAACACCATTTTTAATTTTATAACTTTCTCCGTATAATTTACATTCATTATTTGCTTGAAAAATATACGCGCCATCAGTTAAAGCGATTATCGTTCTATTATACGATTCTTTTAATATTGCATTTCTTTGTAATTCTTTATTATCATCACTTAAATTTTCTAGTATA
>CANQAU010000063.1 GCA_947588935.1 uncultured Bacilli bacterium | reverse complement strand
TAGTAAGTGATGATATTCAATTGCAAAAGTTGGGATTATTGATTGTTGATGAGGAACAACGTTTTGGGGTAACTCATAAAGAAAAAATAAAAAAATATAAGAATGATGTAAATGTTTTGACTTTGTCTGCTACGCCAATTCCTAGAACATTAAAAATGGCATTATCTGGTTTGCGAGATTTGTCTATTATCGATACACCACCCGTTAATCGCTATCCTGTTCAAACTTATGTAGTTGAGGAAAATCCTTTGTTAATTAAAGATGCTATTTACAAGGAACTATCAAGAGGTGGGCAAGTATTTGTTCTTTATAATCAAATTGTTTCTATTGAATCGAAGATGGCTGAGATTCAAAGAATGATTCCTGAAGCACGCATTACTTTTGCTCATGGACAAATGTCTAAAGTTGAACTTGAAAATATCATGAATGCTTTTGTTAATGGTGAATATGATATTTTGCTTTGTACGACCATTATTGAAACGGGAATAGATATTTCTAATGCGAATACATTGATTATTTATGATGCTGATCACTTTGGTTTAAGTCAACTTTATCAATTGCGTGGTCGTGTAGGTCGAAGTAATAAAATTGCTTATGCCTATTTAATGTATAATTCGAAAAAGATATTAAATGAAGTGGCAGTTAAACGTTTGCAAGCAATCAAAGAATTTACTGAACTTGGAAGCGGTTATCGAATTGCAATGCGCGATTTGGCAATACGTGGTGCTGGGGATTTGTTAGGTAGTGAACAAGCTGGCTTTGTTGATACCGTAGGTATTTCTTTATATATGAAAATGATTGAAGAAGAAATGAAACGCTTACGCGGTGAAGATGTTTTAGAAGAAACGCAGGAGACTCAATCATTATTAAATGTCGAAACACACATTGACGATTCATATGTTCGTGATGAAGATTTGAAAATTGAAATTCATCAAAAAATTAATGAAATAGATAGTTATGAATCCTTATTGAAAGTGAAGGATGAATTAGAAGATCGATTTGGAAAAGTTAGCGCATCTATTGAAATATATATGTATGAAGAGTGGTTTGAAAAAATTGCTGAACGACTCGAGATACATCATGTTAAACAAAATGAAAAAGAGGTATCTATTGAGTTACCAGAAACCATTAGTTCTCAATTAAAAGGTGATAAATTATTTTTGGAAGTTTATAATATTTCGCAAAATTTTCGTTTGAAATATGAACACAAAAAAATTGTTATTACCTTAAATTTACATGGATTAGAGGATCATTTTGTTTATTATATTGTTCCATTAATGGATAAGATTTTACAAGATTTACAAAATTCCGAAAAATAGTTGTATAAAAAAATGTTTTCTCCAAAAACTAAAAGTAGATTGGAGTGAACAAATTGAAGTCGACTGGAGTTATACGTAGAATTGATGAATTGGGGAGAATCGTAATTCCAAAAGAAATTCGTCGTCATTTAGGAATTCGCGAGGGAGAAAATTTGGAAATTTTTACTGAAGATGAACAGATTGTATTAAAAAAATATTCTAAAATGTTTGCATATGCCGATTTATCTTCTAAGTTGTGTGAGTATATTTCATCTGCTATGGAATATGGAGTGATGATTACTGATCGAGATAAGATTCTTTCTCAATCGAATCAAATTCTTGAAAATGTCTGTGAACAAGAATTAAATGTTAAACTATTGGATTTTATTCAAACTAGAGAGAATTATGAATCCTATTCTTTAGAAAAATTTTCTTTTGGAAAAATAGAACTTCAAGGATTCTTTTATATTCAACCGATTATTTCTGCTATTGATTGTTTGGGATTACTTATATTTGTAAAAAAGCAAGCATATACTAAAGAAGATAAGCAATTTGCTAAATTTTTAACTTATTTGATTGCAAATAAAATTGACATTTCTTAAGTTTTTGTGGTAGAATTCTCGTAATTTAGTGATGAAGGAAAGAGAGATATTTTACTTTTTTTAGAGAGTCTATGGTTGGTGAAAATAGATAAAAGAAATATTGAAAATGGTTCTGGAACTAAAACGTAGATTTCGCGTTAAGAAGGAAAGTGCATGATTAATCATGAATTAAGGTGGTACCACGGGTTACTCTCGTCCTTATGTTCATGATTTTTTGTTTTTTTAGGAGGCTTTATGAAAGAAAAATATTATATTACAACTGCTATTGCGTATACTTCTGCAAAACCCCATATTGGAAATACGTATGAGATTGTTTTAGCAGATGCTATTGCACGGTTTAAAAGATTTAAGGGATATGATGTGTATTTTCAAACAGGTACAGATGAACATGGCGAGAAAATAGCGTTAAAAGCTAAAGAAAAAGGTGTTACTCCACAAGAATATTGTGATAATATTTCCCGGGAAATAAAAAATATTTGGGATATTATGAATACTACTTATGATCGATTTGTTCGAACTACTGACGCACATCATGAAGAAGTTGTTCAACATATTTTTGATAAATTATATCAACAAGGAGATATTTATTTAGGTAAGTATGAAGGTCTTTATTGCGTTCCTTGTGAGTCATTTTTTACTGAAAGTCAATTGATTAATGGAAAATGTCCCGATTGTGGTCGGGATGTGACTCCTCGAAGTGAAGAAGCTTATTTCTTCAAGATGTCAAAATATCAAAAACAATTAGAAGAATATATTGAGAATCATCCGGAGTTTATTCAACCGGAGGCTCGTAAAAATGAAATGTTGAATAATTTTATTCGACCTGGTTTATTAGATTTGTGCGTTTCTAGAACTTCTTTTGAATGGGGAATTAAAGTTCCAATGAATCCTAAACATGTGGTTTATGTATGGTTAGATGCTTTAACTAATTATATAACGAATATTGGATATGATGTTGATTCACAAACTGAAGAATTTCAGAAATATTGGCCCGCAGATTTGCATTTGATAGGAAAAGATATTATTCGATTTCATACGATTTATTGGCCAATTTTCTTGATGGCTTTAAATTTGCCATTACCGAAAAAGGTTTTTGGACATCCTTGGCTTTTGATGAGCAATGATAAGATGAGTAAAAGTCGTGGTAATGTGATGTATGCAGATGACTTGGTAAAAATATATGGTGTGGATGCAATTCGCTATTATGTTCTTCATGAAATTCCTTTTGCAAATGATGGAAATATTACCCATGAATTAATTATTGAACGGGTTAATTCGGATTTAGCTAATATTTTAGGAAACTTAGTCAATCGTACTATTTCCATGGTTCGAAAATATTTTGATGGTGTGATTACAAATAAAAATGTATGTGAGGATATTGATGCTGATTTGGAAAAAATGATTTCGCAATTAGATGAAAATGTTACCAAATATATGGATCGTTTGGAAATTGGAAATGCCATTGATGTTATTTTTGATTTACTTCGTAGAAGTAATAAGTACATTGATGAAACAACGCCTTGGACGCTTGCAAAAGAAGAAAAACGTGATCGATTGGAAACCGTTTTATATCATTTGTTAGAATCTATTCGTATTTCTGCAATTTATTTGGAATCATTTTTGCCAGATACATCGAAGGAAATCTTACGTCAAATTAATCAAAGTGTAAAAGTTTGCAAGTATGTTGGTGATTTGGAATATCATGTTTTAGAGCCAAAAATCTTATTTGAACGGATTGATTCTGAAAAAGCACAGAAAATTTTGAAAGGAGAGTTGTAATGAAAAAATTTAATTTAAAACGAATTGCTTTTGGGGCCACTGTCACAGGATTATCTTTATTTGCAGCACGAGGTATTTATCGTCATGTTCGATTCGGAAAAAAAGTTAGTGACATTCACCCTGTACGTGAAAATATGCGTTTTTCTCATGATGTTTTACAAGATTGTAATTCAGTAAGTCAAACCGATGATTATATGAATTGGAATGAAATTCCTATGGAAGTGAAACGATTAAAGAAGAAAAATTAGGAGTATGCTATGGAATTTTGTGATTCACATTGTCATTTGTTTTCTGATTATTATCCTTCGATTGAGGATGTTTTCAATGAAGCAATTTTAAATGATGTAACGCATTTTATTGTTAGTGGTTGTGATTCAAAAAGTAATCATGAAGTATTGCGTATTATTCATCGTCCGAATTGTTTTGGGGTTGTTGGTCTTCATCCTGATCAGGCTGATGTTTACCAAAAGGAAGATATCGCTTTTTTAATTGCTTCTTTTAATTATCCATCTATTTTAGGCATTGGTGAGATTGGACTTGATTATCATTATACGAAAGAAAATCGTCAGCAACAGATAAAACTTTTTGAAGAGCAATTGAAGTTGGCTGAAAAGTTTCATTTGCCTGTTGTGATTCATTCGCGAGATGCCACTATGGATACTATTAATATTTTAAAAAAATATCAAGTTAAGGGTATTATTCATTCTTTTTCTGGAAGTTTGGAAGTTGCTAAAAGTTATATTCAAATGGGATTTAAATTGGGTATAAACGGAGTAATTACTTTTAAAAA
>CANQAU010000062.1 GCA_947588935.1 uncultured Bacilli bacterium | reverse complement strand
ATTCCATGCATCTACTAATTTTTTGATGATTTTGCAAGTCTCGTCATTGGTATTTGGAGTGATCTGTTCAGCTATTTTCGATATATCCACGTTTGGTTGATTTAACCAATTACTTAATATCGGAGTGGATAGTAAATTCACTGGTTCTTTGGTTTCAATAGGAATTTGGAAAATCTTGCTATAAGTTTTTAACAATTTGCGATATGTATCATTTAGATTGGCAATGTATATTTTGTTTGGACTTATCTTTTTCTTTAAAAGTACTGCGATTTGATTGATTATTTCGATGATTTCTTCGGTTGGATTTTCTAGTACAAATGCTTGATGGTTGGGATTTTTTTCGTTTGTTAATTCTATTTCTAACACTTTGGAGTGTTTCTGGCAATCTTCTTTGATGAAGGAATAGATTTTATCTTGTCTTGCTATATGATAAAAAACGATGGTTTTGGATTTTAAAGATTCTTTCCACATCGAATTGTCATCAACTAAATTTTCTTTTTTTATCTGGTCTTTTATTTTCTTTAGAAATTCAATTTTTTCATTTTGAATGGGATCATTTGGTATAAGATATAAATTTTTTACATACATTTGTGCAATTTCTTGCGTTGTATTGAATTCTTTTTTGATTTCATAAATGGCTTGTTCTTGATAATCAAAATAGTATTTTTTTAAAAATTCTTTATATCCCATGATTTTACATGGTTCAAAAGGATCTTGCAATGTATGTTTTAAAAGAATTCTTTTTTTATCGGCATCATTGACAACCACTAGATATTCCATGATTAACCTCCTTGGTTATTGTATCATATATTTTACATAATCTTTGTTCTTTTTGCATAGATTAATAGTGATTGGAGGATTTTTATGAAAATGAAAATTCAGAAACTTTTTTATTTATTTTTTCCACTCATTGGAGGAAGTATTATTGGCTTTCTCATTCGAAATTTTATTGATTATGAAAATTTGATACAACCGCCTTCCTCCCCTCCAGCTCTTTTATTTCCAATCGCTTGGACTATTTTGTATCTACTCATGGGTATTGCTTATTATATCTATCGAAAAAACTATCAAATGCTCTCGGTTCGGATCCTTTATTATTCTCAATTAATGTTCAATTTTTTGTGGACTATTTTCTTTTTCATTTTTAAATGGCGATTCTTTTCAATTTTTTGGATTATTCTTCTTGTCATTCAAGTCGGCGTACTCCTTGGCTTTCTGTATCCCAAAGAAAAAAGAAGCTTTTATCTTCTGCTTCCCTATTTTATTTGGCTTTTTTATGCAACTTATTTAAATATTGGTATTTATCTTCTAAACTAATTATTTACGATAATTTTCATAATAGTCTATTTCTCCTAAAGATAAGGATACTTGTTCTAAATCTTCTAAATGGTTTGTTTCTTCATTTAAAATATCTTCGATGTAATAGATTATTTCATTTACTGACTTACAGGTTTCATATGGAATTTGATATTTTTTTAAAACACTTATTTGGTAATTGCTTAAGTAAAGATGATCGTGAATCTTTACTTTTTTGTTATCCGTTATGAATGAATTTAGGATATCATCATATTTCATTTTCGTCTTCGAAGACTTTTGCAGCTAACTTTTCCATTTGTTTTCTTCTCTCCATGGTTTGTTTTTTTTCAATCTGAATATTGATGATATCTCCTTCTTGTGCGTCGGGAACTAATTGTTTGGATATGAGGCCGGTTTTTCCAACTTCTATTTCTATGACCGCAAATTCATTTTCAAATCGATCTATGATTCCTTTCATTTTTCTCCTCTATTCTATTTTCATTTTTTGAGTAATTGTATTTTCTCCTCCGGTAATGGTAATGGTGGCTTCTTTGGTTTTGGTATTGGTTCCAATTTTCCATGTCCATGAAACCTTTCCGTTTTCATCCGAAACTTTCTCTTCTAGCCCTTTGGCTTGACTTTCTGATTCATAGGTTACATGGATTTGATACCTGGTGTTTGGTAATCCTTGAATGCTTACTTTGGCCGTTTCTCCTTTATGGGCAGTTTCGGTAAATTCGGTTATTTGGATGGATTGATTGTTCTTCGAAACTTGATTTTCTTTTGGTGTTTGAAGTTCTTTGGATACTTGATTTTCTTCTGAACTGATGGTTGGTGTGATTTCTTCATTTCGATTGGAGTGCACCGATAAATTCTTTCCATCTGTTTCGATGGTGATGGTTCCATCTATATTGGTTTGATAGATTTCTGCTCCGATATTTTTCCAACGATTGACGATTTCTAATACGGGATGATGGTAAGAATTGTCTGTTCCTACCGAAATAATAGCATATTTTGGTTTTACTTTGTTGACAAATTCGATGGAAGAAGAGGTATCACTGCCATGATGACCTATTTTGATTGCGTCAGCATGGACATCTTCCGTGATTTCTTGTTCACTTTCGGCTTCAGCGTCACCCATAAACAAAAATTTTCGATCTTGATACGTTATCTTTAGAACGGCCGAATAATTATTTAAATCGTTATATTTTTCTTGATTTGGTGCGATAAAAGCAATTTGTAAATCATCCGTATTCATAATTTTTACACCATTTTTGGCAATTTTAATTTTTTTATTTTTCTCTTGAATGGATTTTAATAAATTTTCATAAGTTTTACTAGTGGTTACGACTTTTGGCATGTAAATGTTTCCAATTTCAAACGTATCGACGATGGAAGCCATTCCTCCAATATGATCTGCATGTGGATGGGTTGCGATGAGGTAATCAATTTTGGTATATCCTAACTCTTGAATGGTATTGATAATGGTATTTCTTTGATTGTATTCGGCGGCATCGATTAGCATTGTTTCTTGGTTGGGAAGTTCAATGAAAATGGAATCTCCTTGTCCTACGTCTAGATAATGGATTTTTAATATGCCGGACATTTCTTTGTTGTATGAAGGCATTTTTTCTTCGGATAACTGATTGAAGTTCTCTAATAATTCTTTTTCATTTTGGGTTGAGGGCTCAGCAGTCTTTTCCAAGATTTTATATTCTTGATAAGCATTTTGGTAGGCATATGAGTGGGTACTATCTACGATTTGGGACAAACTTGCCATACCAAGAAAAATCAATACAAAGATAAAGCATTCTTTCCATCTTTTTCTCTTTTTTAAGAAGGGAACCTTATCAGTCCATTTGAAGTTTGATAAAAATAAGGGTGGTAATAAAAATCCTAAAGCAAATAAAATATTGGATAGTCGGTATAAAAACATGTCTTGTTCACTTACGCTGATGTGCGGTGTAGATAGCATTGCAGTTATTAGCAATATCATGGATAGTATATAGTAACATAGGCTAATTTTTTTTAACCATTTTTTATTTGAACGAAACCCCCAGATTTTACATTTTCTTTTCATATTGTCCAACCTTTAATTTTATTATAGCAAAATCTTTTTTATCTCGTTTGATATTCTGTTTCTTTTGACATTTTTCTAACAACAAAATGAACTTTTTTAATTAAAAAAGTTCATAATTTGAAAATTATGAACTTTTTTTATTGCACAGAAATGTGCATGAAATTCAACATGGGGCGAAATGTGGGGATCGAACCCACGCATACCGGAGCCACAATCCGGCGTGTTAACCACTTCACCAATTCCGCCGTAACAAGGTTATCTTAACAAATAATTGATTAAATTGCAAGACTATCTTATAATGTTCATAGGAGAAAACAGATTCATATGGAAACACTATTAGAAGAATTTCGCATTGGGGTTTTAGATATCATTCATACAATTCAAGAATGGGTGTTATGGTTTTGGGAGATTATCTATTCTTTTTTATCTAAGTACTTAAGTGATACTTTAATTCAAATTTTTGGAATTGCTTTGTTATTTCTGGTTATTTTATTGGTTGCTTTAAAAATTATCAATCACAGATGAGCTGTGATTTTTTAATTATTTATTCGATGATGAGCTGTTGGAGATGTGATGGTTAAAGGTTGGAAATTATAACCATGTGATAATCCATATTGAATAATGGTTTCAACGGCATCGACACTAAATTTTTTGATATCGTGTTGTAAGACGATATAAGCTGATCCACTTCCTAAATATTTGATTACATTATTTGCTACTTGAGCTGAGGTCGTTGCTCCTCCGGCATCATTGCTATCGACATTCCAATCAAAATATTGATACCCTTTGGCAAGAATTTGATTTGCTAATCGAGACATAATTCCTGGATTAAAATTACTTATACCAGTTTGTACACCACTTTTAGCAATTAACATTGCAACAGAGGTAACTAGACAACCGGCAGTTCTTATTGTTTCACTACTACTACCTAAAGGAACATCAACCCATGGTCCTTTATATTGTTTCCAACTAGCGTATGGACCATTTGAAGCACTTCCACTACACGAAGAATCTCCATTATTACAACTGGCTTTTTCAATGTCAGTAGCACCAGAACTTCCATATATCTGCATTAATATTTGCTTATAATTTAAATGACTATCTGTTGCTAAATCATTCATTTGTTCTTGAACGTTA
>CANQAU010000061.1 GCA_947588935.1 uncultured Bacilli bacterium | reverse complement strand
GCTAGATGGCGCTGCTAAATTAGCCATATATTGATTGGTATAAAGTGCATATCGAGAATTAGGATTTACATTAAATTTTTTTAAATAACTAGTATTTTGTCCGGCACTAATATAACCGCGAGCAATAAACAAAGCACCACCAAAAATCGATTTTTTCGGCGTAGTCCAAGGACGTAAATAAGAATCTTGCCCTGCTATCGAAAGATAACTCTTACAAACATATCCACTTTGATTATTATAGTAAATATTAATCCAACCATCACTACATCCGGCTCCACTCACCGCATAAGCACTCTTAATCGTCACGGTAGTTCCAGTATCGAGTAGTCCCAAAACATTGGAATTGATACTAGGTTCACTCCGAAAATTCACATTCGTTCCATTAATAATTCCATAACTATCCTCAGCAAATACCATAGAATGAAAAGAAAAGAAAAACAAAAGGAAAAAAAATAAAGAAACAAAATAATGTTTTTGATTCATTTTTTCACCTTCTATTCTCAAATAAATTATATCAAATTTCGACAATATAGAAAAGCGTCCCACTCCAAATATGTCAAGACACTATCAACTATTGCTGAGTAAAAAAAAATATTGTATAATAAACAAGAATAAGAAGGTTGAAGGTATTAGTTATGAACGAAAAATCAAAAACAAAGCAAAAAATCAAGATCGCATTATTTACAATAATTACACTGTGCTATATTTTAGTAGATGTATACTTTACCAAAAGTCTATTAAGCTTAACCGGAATTGAAAATATCATTCGTTATCTCATCATTGCATTATTTATAATTTTTGGAATTTGTTATATCATCTTTGGTATACGTTCAATCAAGAAAAACAAAAACAAAGCATGGATTGTACTAACAATTCTAGCCATCATTTTTCTTCCGATTCTAGCTGGAGCATCCTATTACATCAATAAAATCTATAACAATCTTGACAAATTCACCATAAAAGAAACTTCAACCTATACAAGTGTCCTTCTTGCTTTAAAAGAGAAAGAAATCACTAGCGATAGTAAATTGGGAATGATTTCCAACGAAAACGATCGTGAAGGATACATATTAGCCAAAGAACTAATTGAAAAAGAAAACCTAAAAAACGAAATAGTCTCATATGATGATTTTTTAATTATGTTAAATGACTTGTACAATGAAGAAATCGACGCCGTATTTGTTTCTGGAGACTATAAAGTATTGTTTGGAAACGAAGATAAATTTAAATCCATCGCTGATGAAACCAAAATCGTATACTCTTATAGCAAAGAAATGAAAACCGAAGAAAGTAAATTGATTTCCAATAAAAAATTAACCGAACCATTCACCGTATTAGTGTTAGGAGTTGACTCCGAAGCACAAGGAGGATTAAACCCAAATGCTGCTTTTAATGGCGATACATTAATGCTCATCACTTTTAATCCCAATACGCTATCCACAACCATGTTTAGTATCCCAAGAGATATGTATGTACCCATTGCTTGTAACCACAATCGATATAACAAAATCAATTCTGCTGCAGCATATGGAACCAACTGCGTTATCGATACCGTAAAACAAATGACAGATATCGATATTGACTATTTTGTAAAAGTAAACTTTAAAGGCGTAGTCGATCTTGTAGAAACGCTTGGAGGAGTCGACGTCGATGTAGAAGAACCAGACTTCTCATACGATAGCGCCCATAAAGGTCTCGTGTGTGAACAAGATTCCCAAAGAAGATTTGGAGAAAATTTAGTTTGCATCACCCCAGGTGAAAACGTTCATTTAAATGGAGAACAAGCACTAGCTTATGCAAGATGTCGTCATCTTTACTTACTATCGGACATTGCCAGAAACCAACATCAACAAGCAATCATCGAAGCAGTTGCCAAAAAGCTCGTCAGAATGTCTAGTTTCAGTGATTTTGAAAATGTCCTCAATACCATCACCAACAATATTGCAACCAACATGCAAACAAGTCAAATTCTATCCTTCTATCAAACCATTAAAAACATGTTAATTAATAGTCTAAATACCGGAGAATTTATGAAAATTCAAAAAACATATTTAGAATATTATGGATTAAACGTATGGTTACCAGGTGCTGAAATGTATACTAGTGCCTTAGGATATTATCCAAATTCACTCAAAGCCATCACCAAAGGAATGAAAGAAAACCTAGGATTATTACCAGTAGAAACCATCAAAACTTTCTCTTATGATTATAAAAATGATCAAAATTACTCAAGCGATGTCATTGGAAAAGGAATATATAGTGGTGGAACTTTACAATTAATGCCAGACCTAAGCGGTCAAACAGTAGCCTATGCGGAAAATTGGGCATCAAGTAATGGAAAAACATTATTAAAAGAATTTGTTGAAAGTGAATCAGTTCCAGGAATTATTATTAACCAAAGTGTTCATCAAGGAACTTTCTTACCAAACGTATCAAGCGTTACAATCTATATCAGTAAAGCCAAAACACTAACTCCTTCAACCGATCCAGATAAAAAACCAGATAACCAAACAACACCAGATAAAGAGAACAATACACCAAATGATAAAGATACAGATAACGATCCGGATAACGAACCAACCATTCCAGGAACTCCTCAAGAAGAAAATAAACCACAAGATACACCTCAAACAAACCCTACAAATTCAACGGATGAAAAGAAAGAAGATACGACCACATCAGAAAACACATCAACTGAAGAAAAGGAATAAAAAAACATATTTCCCAAAAACGAAATATGTTTTTTTAAAGAGAAAATCATCAACTAACTAAAGATTTTTTAAAATAGACATATAAGCTTTGATATCAAAACTACTCTGTGCATTTAAATCGTATCCCGCAAATTGTTTTTTTAAATAAAGAGGATAAGCTGCTGCTCCGATCATAGCAGCATTGTCAGTACAATATTTAAAAGCCGGAACATGAAAATGAACATGATAATCTGCCATTAATTGTTCCATCTGTCCTCGTAAATACTGATTAGCAGAAACTCCACCCGCCAATATAAATTCTTGAATACCTGTATTTTCTAAAGCGATTTTAACTTTCCGAACCAACTCATCCACCGCTGCTGTTTGAAAACTACATGCCAAATCAGCCTTACGAATCGAATTTCCGCGTTGCTCTTCATTATGAACCAAATTAATCACTGCACTTTTTAATCCACTAAAACTAAATTGATAACTTTGATCATTCATCGCTTTCGGAAGAGAATAAGTATTCTCCCCCTCCCGAGCCAATTTTTCAATATTCGGACCACCTGGATATGAAAGTCCCAATACCCGTGCCACTTTATCAAAAACTTCGCCAATAGAATCATCAATCGTACTACCAAGAACTTCAATATCATACGCACTATTCATTTTCACCAAATCCGTATGACCCCCACTCACGATTAACGCCAAAGCAGGATATGTCATATCATTTTCTAACTGATTTGCAAAAATATGACCCATCGTATGATTAACGGATATCAAAGGTTTTTGATACACCATGGAAAGCACTTTTGCACACTCCACCCCAACAAGCAAACTGCCAAGCAAGCCCGGAAAAGAAGTAACGGCAATCGCATCAACATCTGAAACAGACATTTTTGCTTTTTGCAAAGTATCTTCTAAAACCATCGTAATATTTTCAGTATGCATCCGTGAGGCAATTTCCGGAACAACTCCCCCAAAATTGGCATGCGTATCCATTTGAGTTAAAACAGACATTCCAACGACTTCTTTTCCATTTTTCACAATTGCCATACTCGTTTCATCACAAGAAGTTTCAATAGCTAAAATATAAATATCATTTTTCATTATTACAACTCCGTTCCATCAAATATCCATCAACATCTCCATAATATTCTTTTCGTCGATAAACCAACTGAAAATCAAAATTTCGATATAATTGTAAGGCATGATCGTTATCAACAGCTACTTCAAGTAAAACTCTTTTGACAGAAGAATCCAAATTACCAAGCATATAATTCATCATCCGCGTCGCAATATGTTTTCTACGATAATTGGCATCTACAAACAAATCAATTAGTTCAACCGTTTCATAAAGATGACTATAAAGGAGAAAAGCAACAATGTGTTCATCTTCTACATCAACGTATATATGATAATAAGGTGTTTTTAACATTTTTTCCAAACAATTCGTCGTTCGATAATTCAAATGCAATTGTTCCCCCAATTGATAAATTGCTTCAACATCCTCTAACCGAGCCGAACGTATCATCTTTGGACCTCAATTAATTTCACATATAAGGGATTTACATTATGTGGATTAATTGGATTAATTTTTCTAGAATATTGATAAATTGCCTCATAATTCAAAGGAACATCTAAAATAATATCACGCGTTTCCTGAAAACGAGCAAATTCAGATTTTGGAATATAAAAATAATCATTTAATAACTCATCTGAGTCATTAAATTCTCCAACAAAATAGCCATTCTTTTCTTTTTCTGCAAACCAGTGAAAACCCTTTTCTCCGTTAGATACAGCCTTCACTAACAAACTGCTCATCACTCGAATAGGAACATCTAAAGTATAAGCAAATGTTTTCGCAATCGTAACTCCTAAACGAATCCCCGTAAAAGATCCCGGACCATTCACCACGATAATATCATGAATATCTTGAGGAACAATCTTGGCTCTTTGAAATAATTGATCAAGAAGTGGCATTAAAAGACTGCTGTGATGACAAGAAGCATCTTGAATAACACAATCTTGTAATTTACCATCAGAAAACAATAAAAATTGAATACAATCACTATGCGTATCTATATATAAAGTTTTCATAAATCCCTCCAATATCGTATGTAGTATAACGATTTTTCCTCAAAATAGCAACTAAAAAAAAGAAAACTCTAAAAAGAGTTCCTAAAGTACTGAATTACATAAGTCTTCATAGCGTTTTCCAAATGGTTTAAACATCAAAATTCTCGTATTTTCATTAACAACTTTAAATTCAATTTCTAGTCTCTCTTCAGGCAAAACATCGGTAATCATATCAGACCATTCAACAATCGTTACGCCGCCTTTATAGAAATATTCATCAAATCCAACATTATCCGGATGACCCTCTAAACGATATACATCCATATGATAAAGAGGC
>CANQAU010000060.1 GCA_947588935.1 uncultured Bacilli bacterium | reverse complement strand
CTTTCTTTCCTATATTTACTAGGAACACATCTTTTTAAAAAGCACAAAGAGATCAAAAGTTTTGGACTCATATCCGTTTATTATTTCATGTTAGAAAAAAGTATTTCTTGTAAACGCGCTTATCATTTCTTTTTCTTAAAAGAAATCAATCGATGGTTCCAACTCGAATTATCGACAAAGCAAATTTATTGGCTGAATTTTCTAATTCAATTAATTGGTGCACCAAGATCCATTTTTCAAATTGGATTTCAATATTCTTTTTTGATTTCTTTTGCTTTCCTGTATTTTGGACGAAAAAGGAAAAAGTACGCCAAAATTTATCACAGCATTTTAGCTTTTTTATTTAGTCTTCCAATTACCGCAAGTCAAAATTATGCAATCAATCCGTATAGCATTTTTAATAATCTCTTTTTGGTACCAATTTTTTTCATGTTCATTGTTCCATTTTTACTCGGAAGTATCATCATTCAACCATTAGAAGAAGTGGCATCCAAATTCATATCTTGTTTTGAGTGGTTGAATCAAAAACTAGCGGTGCTATCTGGTAGCAGCATTGTTTTACCAAAAATTCCAACAATCGGGTATATCGGTTGGCTTTTGATAGTAATCTTAATTTATACTACCAAGAAAAAAAGATATTGTTTTCTTTTAATTATCACCGTCTTATTATGGAAAAGTTCTCCGAAATTGGATCCTCATGCCTATGTTCATTTTTTAGATGTTCAAGAAGGGGATGCAGCAATTTTGATTGCACCTCACCAAAAAGAAGTAATCATGATTGATACCGGTAAAGAAAGTCAGACACTCTATAACAAAATAAACACCTTTCTAAAAAGTCTAGGAATTACCAAAATCAATTTATTATTGCTAAGTCATGGAGATAATGATCATGCTGGAAACGCTCTTGCCATCTTAAAAGATTATCAAGTGGAAAACATCATGTTAAACGAAGGAGAAGATTCCTCCATTGAAAAAATGATTCGTGAAAAATACGAAAAAAAACGAGTCAAAGAATACCAAAGTAGTTTTCTTTTTCAAAAATATTCGCACGTCAAAAGAAATGAAGAAAATGATAATAGCATCATCGTTCGCATCTGCTTATATAAAGTATGTACACTGTTTTTAGGAGATGCATCAACCAAAGTGGAAGAAGAAATCATTCAAAAAAACCAAATTTCCGCAACGATTTTAAAAGTGGCCCATCATGGTTCCAATACAAGTACCAGTGACAAACTATTAAAACAAGTCCATCCTCAATATGCCATTATTAGTGTGGGAAAAACAAATCATTATCACCATCCAAGCGAAAGTGTATTAAACCGTTTAGAAAAAGAAAAAGTAAAAGTTTTCCAAACTTCTTTATATGGAACCATTACGTATCAAATTACGAAAAAAGGATACACCATTTTTCTCAATTCTCCATAAAATATAATACATTATATATAATGTTTAGATATAGAAAAAGGGGCTTCCTTTTTCCTTTTTCTATGCTAAAATAAACGAGTAAGGTGAATAATATGAATAATTATGTAATTACCTCATCAAGTCGAATTTTATTAGAAAAACAAATTACAAAAATGGTTCATCAAGAAAATAAAATCGTTTATAATGCTTTAACTTCCAGCATAGAAGAAATCATAAACGAAGCATCTTATGTATCGATGTTTGGAGAAATGAAATATCTAATCGTCAAAAATGCTGATTTTTTTGCAACGACAAAATTAAAAGAAAAAGAAGAGGAATTACTCATTCAATATTTAGAAAACCCATATCCTTTATGTACAATTATTTTCACCACCTATGAACCACTCGACAACCGAAAAAAGATAACAAAAACAATCAAAGAAAAAGGGCAAATCATTGCCATTCCTTCTCCAAAAGGGTTAGAACTTTATAATCAAGTTGCCAATTTATTAATTGAAAAAAAATACATTGCTGAAAAAGATACAATCAACTACATAATCAATGCTTGTTTAGGAAATTATGATTTAATTTACAATGAAATTGAAAAAATAGATTTATATTATCAAAAACCAACCAAAATAAAACTCGAAACAGTAAAAAATATCATTTCAAAAACGTTAGTAGAAAATCAATTTAAATTCATCGATGCCGTCATTCAAAAAGATTTAAAGAAAGTGTTCCAATATTTAGAAGATTTAACCATTTTAAAAACAGAACCTTTATCTTTAATGAACTTACTTGCAAGAGAATATCGAAATATGCTCTGTATAAAAATGTTAGAAGAAAAAAAGTGGAATAAAAAAGAAATTCAAAAAGAATTAAATCTACAAGATTGGCAATATGACAAAACGAAAAAAAATTGTGAAAAATATCACAAAGATGATTTAAAAGATTATCTAATACGTCTCGAAAAACTAGATGTTCAAATGAAAAGTGGAAAAATTGACAAATTTGTAGGATTGCAAATGTTTTTATTAAATCTATATGAATACTAAAAATATCTTGGTTTTAAAGTTCTTTAATCTTTTCGATATTTTTAAAATTTAATTTTGCAATGCTCCGAAGTTTTTCCATGCCATGCTGCTTTACAATGTTTTTTCCAATGATGTCGACATTTTCATTAGCACCCTTTGGAAGTTCCATACCAAGTTCTTTACTAAGTTCATCCATTTTCATAAGAAAGATATACCGACTAATACAACTAGCCGCTGCGACACTGGCACATTTTCCTTCGGCTTTGGTTGTAAAAGTAATATCCGTTACTTTACAAGTGGCATGTTGAATATGCTCAAAATATTTTTTTGGATAAACAAATTGATCGACGACAATTTTATCATAAGAATAGCCTTTTTCCTTTAATTGATATAAGACCTTATTATGCAAAATCGCTTTAATTTGGTTCATATTATAACCTTTTTCTTGCCAATCGTTATATTCTGCATTAGATAAGGTATAACTAACATAAGGAATTTTTTGAATAAGAGAAGGAATAATTTTCTTGATTTTCTCATCGGTCAACTTTTTCGAGTCTTTTACACCAAGTTCATCTAAGAAGGCAATATCCTCTTTTTTGGCATAAGCCGCGGTTACCACAATTGGTCCAAAAAAATCACCCGTTCCAACTTCATCCGAACCAATCGTATCCATCATAAAATAAAAATGATCTTCCTTCTTTTTTTCGCTATTTTGAGAAGAAGTAATATCAATATGACGATGATTTAAGTGCTGCTCCATATCTACCCATAAATTCGCATCAATATCAGCGCTGATACCTTGAAACATGACTTTTCCAGATTCGTATAATGTAATAATCGTATCGGCTTCTTGGGCTTGAAAAATCGCATAAGGAGGAGTTTTTTCCCTTCGTTTATCCTTATAAAAATCAATCATTTTCTTTTTTACATTATCGCTTACTTTAAAAACTATCGTCATGGTTCCACCTCGTATCCATTGTAGCATAAGAACGAACTTCATTCAAACATGGTTGAAAAAAAGGTTTTCTTTTTCAAATGAATATAATATAATAAAAAAGTATAGGAGGATGTAAATGTTAACAATCGTTGATGCATTGATCATATTATTTTTATTAGCAGGAGCTGTCGTTGGATTTAAAAGGGGAGTCATCCAAAGTGCAACCATGTTCTTAGGAATTATTTTTGTGATAATCCTAGCTTATTATTTAAAAAATCCCGTATCTGAACTCATGTATACCTATTTGCCATTTTTTGAATTTAAAGGTGCTTTAGAAGGAGTAAGTGTCTTGAACATCTTAATCTATGAAGCCGGAGCCTTTTTATTAGTATTCATCGTATTGGATATTGTATTGCAAATCATTATTAAAGCTACAGGAATTTTAGAAAAAATATTAAAATTTACCATCATATTAGGAATTCCATCCAAATTATTAGGAGCAGTCTTCGGACTTCTAGAATCATTTATCTATGCCTTTTTATTTCTATTTTTCTTTTCCAGATTAAGTTTTACAGCAAGTTATGTAAATGAAAGTCTATTCGCACCAAAAATATTGGATAGTACCCCGATATTATCGAGTTTTGTAGATGCTTCCTATGCATCATTTGAAGAAATTTATGGCTTAAAAGAAAAATATGAAAATACAACCGATAAAAACGAATATAATAAAGAAGCACTCGATATTCTATTAAAACAATCGAAAGTGCAGATAAATTAATCGAAAGTGGAAAATTAGAAATTCCAGGAGTACAGAGTGTTCTAGAAAAATATAGAACTTGAAAGAGGAGTAAGATGATTAGATATTTAAAAGAAGAAAACCTAAACGAACTGATAAAGGAAGGAACGCATTTAGTTGATTTTTATGCAGATTGGTGTGGTCCATGCAAAATGTTAGGTAGCGTCTTAGAAAGCCTCGATGACGTGGATATTATTAAAATTAATGTGGATGAACATCCCGATTTAGCTAAAGAGTATGGAGTCATGAGCATTCCCCTTTTATTCGTATACAAAGATGGAAAAATAACCAATCGTCAACTTGGATTTATAAAAGAAGAACAAATTCGAAATCTGTTAAAATAAGCTATCTTCATTCGATAGCTTTTCAATTGCCATTTTTCCAGCCGTAACATAACTGCGCAACAGGCCACCCGAACCCAATTTAACGCCGCCAAAATAGCGAACAACAAAAATCGCATATCCAGAAAGTCCTCGGTTTTCAAGTAAACGAAACAAAGGAGTACCAGCCGTATTTTGAGGCTCTTTATCATCGCTTTTCCCCGCCGTATTTGAAAGAATATAAGCATAGGGAATATGAGTGGATTTCTTATGTTCCTGATGCAATTGCTGCAAGATTTCCTTGACGTCATCGACACTCAAAATTTCATAAACATAACCATAAAATTTCGATTTTTTAATTTCATAAAGAGATGTACCAACTAAATTCATGAAATCACCTGACAATATTATAACGATAAGTTTGAAAAATTGACAATAAAAGAATAAAAATATAGTATACTAAGACTAGGAAGTGAGGCATATGTTTAAAGATAAATTAAGTTTAGTTCCACACTTGCCAGGATCTTATCAAATGAAGAATAAAAACGGCGTCATTATTTATGTTGGGAAAGCCAAAGATCTTCATCGGCGAGTTTCTTCGTATTTCAATCGCACTCATACCGGAAAAACCGCCAAGATGGTAAGTGAAGTTGCCGATTTTACTTATATTGTGGCAAACAGTGAAACCGAAGCCTTTATCATGGAAATAAATCTCATTAAACAATATGA
>CANQAU010000059.1 GCA_947588935.1 uncultured Bacilli bacterium | reverse complement strand
GGACCTTTAGCTCAGTTGGTTAGAGCAACCGGCTCATAACCGGTCGGTCGTAGGTTCGAGTCCTACAAGGTCCACCATTTAAAAAATTGCAGGTATGGCGAAATTGGTAGACGCACTAGACTTAGGATCTAGCGGAGAAATCCATGGGGGTTCAAGTCCCTTTACCTGCACCAAGAATGAGATGAAATCAGCTTTAAGAAAAAGTTGATTTTTTTAATCATTCAATCAAATACATGATATAATATAAAAGAACACGCGAGAATGGCGGAATGGTAGACGCGCTACTTTGAGGGGGTAGTGAATTTTATATTCGTGAGAGTTCAAGTCTCTTTTCTCGCACCATAATGATGATGAAACGATATTATTTTTAAAAAGAATAAAGATTATAAAAAATATAATCTTTATTTTATAAAAGGAGTACTCATGTTAGAAAAAGCCAAATTTACAATGATTGATGAATCGTTTGTATGTCAAGTGTGCGGAAAAAAAGTAGAAAAATTAGGGTATACCGCTCGTGACCACTGTCCTTTTTGCTTATGTTCGTTACACGTTGATGAGAATCCTGGAGATAGAAATTGTAATTGTTTTGGAATATTAAGACCCATTGCGATTGAAAAAGCAAAAAAAGATCAATATAAAATTGTGTACATTTGCGACAAATGTAAAATGCAAAAAAAGAATATAGCAGCAAAAGACGATAATTTTGATAAAATACTAGAAATCATGTCTCATCCAGTAAAAATAAAAAAATAGAAAACGGTTATAAAGTAAGTTTTCTATTTTTTTCTTCACCTTCAAAAAGATGTGCAGTAGTAAGAATACGATCGGATAAAGAACAATCCGTGTTCTCCGTTTCCAGAAGCGTTCTCACATCAGCAAAGTTTTCCATAATCATTTTTTCAATGCCCGGATAGAAATAATCTAAAGACTGGATAACTTCCCGAATAAATTGTTGACATTTTGGATTTTGAAGTACTGTAGCACTTAGATTTTCCACTTCTTTCACAGAAATGTCTCCCACCGAAGTAGTAAAATAGTCCATAAGCCATAATGAAGAAGGTGCATCTTCAAGGCGAAGGGTTGGCATCAAACCTTTTAATGCATACGTAATAGATTGTTTGGTTTTATAATTGGTATCATAACTTGCACAGATACATTGACTATCTCCATTTGAAACTTCAAAGTTAAGTTTTCCGAAGTTTGTTTCATAGTTACACTGTAAATGATTGATATGCTTTCCATCATTATTCGAGGTAAAGTCAATACTTTTATGCGCTTTTCCATGAGCACTTACAAAAGAACATTTATGATCCACACCAAACCAATTAGAATGTAACTCTAATCGACCATGTTTATCATAAAGACCAAGTGCTTGATAAAAAATATCATTTCCAGCTAAATCTTTAATGGAAAAGTAAATATGCTTTTCATATGGATTTTCTGGACCACTGACACATAAACTCGCTTTTCCAAGATAAGTTGTATCATTCAGAAAAACATCAAGAACAGTGGGATCACTAGGATTTCGTTGAATCATATATCCTAAGGATGAAAAAACTTCAGATACAACCGGAAAATAGTGAAAAAAAAGTTCACAATCTTTTTGATATGCTGCAAGTATTTTTTGATCCTTTCGTTCTCTTTGGTAGAATGCTACACGATTTCGAATTTGCTCTAAAAAAGAGCGGTTTTGTAAACTAGCCATAAATTTTCTCCTCAATTCCGCTATCATAACACAAACAAGGAAAATATTCTAGTGATTATGAAAAAATCTTTAATCTAGCATTCTTTAAAGGACGCTCTTGATATCCGAGCCACTCCGTTTTTTCATGTAATAATTGGTTATCATATCCAGCTAAAAAATAAAGATAATCGTCAACAGTATAGGGTGTTGTAAAAGAAAAATCTTTCGTTGCTTCATAATACAATCCATTTCGATAAGAAATGGCAAATCCATCTAAGTAATTTTTAAAGGATTCTTGATTTAAAGGAGCAAATCCATATTTTAAAAGTTGTCGCGCCAATTTTTTTCGCTCCGGAGTAAGTAACATAAAAGTACCCGGAGCACAATTACGCATTTCCGGAATGCCAATTCGCTGTTTCATGTTTCGATGAAAGAGAAAAAATTGATTATAAGTGCAATCAATCAAATACCAATGTTTGAAAATTTGAACGGTCGAAAAATAATGATAACCATGACGCTCAAATAGAGAAGAGTGTTGTACAAAACCAGGTTCTATGCAAAAAGTATGGCAAATCAAATGATTAGAATCACAAATTTTTTGGGTATACTCGGCAGCAGTCTGGCAAAAATCCACAAAATCAATTCGTTCAAATTCGAATGGATTTTGAAAAAAAGAATGGTAAGTAGCATATAAGTATTCTCGAACTTGCTGCGTTAAATTCATGAGAATATCTTCTTCATGAGTTGATTGAATATGAGTGCGATCAATCATTTCTGGATGAAAATAAGGTCGTATTGGAAAAATGCTTACTTGTGGTAGAAAATGTTCTAGTTGAAAAATTTGTTCAGCTAAAGAGTAATAGGAAGAAGCCATGCCAATATTTGGTTGATAATAGGAAGACGAAACATCTTTTAGAAATTGATATAATTCATTTAAAATTGCAACACACCGAAAATAAGAACAATGAGGCAAAAGCTTTTCATACTCTCGAATTTTCTGTTGGTGTTCGAGAAAGAATTGTTCCATAACAATCCCCCTTCACGGAAAAATATTATATAAAAAGAATAAAATAGTTGCAAGAAAAATACCACAATCCCAAAAACTGTGTTATACTTAAAAAGAAATTGCCCTATGGCCAAGCGGTAAGGCGACGGACTCTGACTCCGTTATTTCATTGGTTCGAATCCAATTAGGGCAGCCATAAGAATATTCAAAATACCACAAAAGTGGTATTTTTTCAAACAGCACAATAATGGCAGTAGAAATCTTTTACTACCAATAGATATCTTGGCAAATGGTATTAAAGTTTTAAATAATTTGTGAAGGAGAAGTTGAAAAAGTTGTACTCGCCGATTCCGTAAATAAATAAAAAAAGCCTCCAATTAAAAAGAAACAAGCAGCTAAAAAATTGATATTATTTAAAAAAATCTCTTTCAAAGAACCATAATGTTGACTCTCACGCAATCGCTTGTACGAAAGAAGAACAAAATAAAAATAAATGAGAAAAGTAACAGCAAAAATCACCGTATTAATGGTTTTAAAAGTTTTTCTGGATTTTCTTTTTTTAGAAAGTAACCAATCGCGTTCAAAAACATTCGATATTAATGCACCAATAACAATAAAAGAATAAATAATCCATATAAAATCTTCAATTTCTAATTCTTTTAACTCTTGATATAAACGATTCATGATAAATTATATGACAAATAAAAAATCCCTAGTAATAGGGGAATTTTTTTAATGGCGGAGCAGAGAAGATTTGAACTTCCGCGCCGGTTACCCGACCTAACGCCTTAGCAGGGCGCCCTCTTCGGCCTCTTGAGTACTGCTCCAAGCACTTACTTCCTAATTTTACAATATAAAACAAGGATAGTCAATAAAATTAATATAACCAAAAGCAAGAAGATTATTTATTTTTAAATCGAGGAATTTTCAAAGCAAATTGATTTAAAACACGCAACCGAACCCAAATAGCGCCCACGATAAATACTACAGAAAACAAAAGAAGAGGAATGCCCATACAATAATCATACCATTGAATGGAATGCGTAAAAATTCCATTCGCAAAAAGATAAGTTCCATAACAAAGTCCAAGAATTCCAAGAATAATTAAACGAATCAATCGAGTTCGCATAGCTTTTCCAGGAATCGTACGGTAATACATCTTTCGACACTCTTTCTTTTCTTCTTTCGTTAATCGCTGATATTTATTTTTCATAACAAAACCTCTAAACACAATTTTACCACAAAAAGATTGAATTCCCAAAATATATTTGTTATAATCTATTCGTTACTTGTCTCCTTAGCTCAGCTGGTAGAGCAACTGACTCTTAATCAGTGGGTCTAGGGTTCGAATCCCTAAGGGGACACCAGTAGAACATGAAATCTCCATCTTATGATGGAGATTTTTTGACGAATTATGACAAATCAACGAAAAAGAAAAAAGAAAGAAAAAAAATATGGTAAAATAAAAAAAGAATCGAGAGTGTCTATGAAACACAAAATTTTTACCATTTTAATTTTAATATTGTTGTTTTCAACGGGATGTACATATAAAGAAATAAAAGACCCATTAGAAGAGAAAATTCAAAATACATTAAAGAGTATGACACTGGAAGAAAAAATAGGGCAAATGTTGATGATTTCAAACCGTACACCTACATATACAGATGAATTAAATGACCAACTAAAGAAAATTCAACCGGGAGGATTTATTCTTTTTTCAGAAAATTTTACTAATTATGAGCAAACAACCCAATTGATTGATAAAATCAGATCTACAGAAAAAATACCCATGTTTATTTCAGTGGATCAAGAAGGTGGAAAAGTCCAAAGATTGAAAAATATGCCAGATATTGAAATTACGACGATTCCCGATATGCAATCACTTGGTCAAACAAAAAATCCTCAGTTAGCTTATTTATTAGGAAAAATAATGGGTCTTGAACTAAATGTTTTTGGTATAAATATGGATTTTGCACCGGTTTTAGATGTTCGAACAAATGAACAAGACACGGTAATTGCGACCAGAAGTTTTGGATCAGATGCCAAATTAGTTTCCGAGATGGCTCTTTCCCTAGCAGATGGACTAAAAGAAAATGATATTATTCCAGTTGTCAAACATTTTCCAGGGCATGGAAGTACACAAACGGATTCTCACATTGATCTACCCGTGATTTGGAAAAGTAAAAAACAGTTAGAAGAATGTGACATCATTCCATTTCAAAAAGCGATTGAAAAAGGAATCGATACCATAATGGTCGGGCACATTGCCGTTCCAAACATCACTGGAGATGATACACCAGCAAGTCTATCTTCAAAACTCGTAACGGATTACTTAAAAACAGAGCTTCATTTTCAAGGAGTAGTAGTAAGTGATGCTTTAAATATGCAAGCATTAACCAAATATTATAAAGAAGAAGACATCTATACGATGGCAGTAAATGCAGGCATTGACATATTATTAATGCCTGAAAATCCAACATTAGCGATAGAAACAATCAAACAAGGGATTGAAAATGGAAACATTTCTCAAGATCGAATTAACGATGCAGTTTATAAAATTTTAAAATTAAAATATACAAAAATAAGCTCTACCAAAAAAGATAAAAACTTATTAAATCAATCAGAAAGCCAAGAAATTATTAATCAAATAAAAGAAGGATGAAACAAAAAGTGACTATTTTGATAAAAATCGCAAAAAGTGCTTGCCAAAAGTATTTTTATAAGTTAAAATGAAATAGTCCTTGACAAAATGGGCTTGTAGCTCAGCTGGTTAGAGCGCACGCCTGATAAGCGTGAGGTCGGAGGTTCAAGTCCCCCCAG
>CANQAU010000058.1 GCA_947588935.1 uncultured Bacilli bacterium | reverse complement strand
TTGCCTATTTTGGTGTAAAAAAGAAGAATTTGATTTTTTTTTTAATTTTTCGACAATTTTCTCTTGATTTATTTGCTGATAGGAGATATACTTTTATTGAGAGTAAGATATGCAGTATCTTCTTCCTCTCAAGGCGGTTTTTTTATTAATTTGGTGTTTCTTCTATACATTATTTATATCGAATTTAGTTTAAAAAAATCGCCTCTTAAGGAGTTAGTTCATTCTAACTCCTTATTTTTTTATAAACATTATGGCCGTGTTTATGCATTTTAGGAAAGAAGGGAAAATGAGTCGAATTTATGATAAGTATCTTGAACTAAAGAAAAAAGATCATGAAAAGTTGTATTTATTTCATTGTGGAAATTTTTATATTTTTTTAGATGAAGATGCTGAACAAGTCAATAATTATGTAGTATTAAAACGGACAAAGTTTACAAGAGATATTATGAAATGTGGGTTTCCTATTGGAAGTAAAGATGAATATTTAAAAGTCTTTCATAATCAAAATTTGAATGTTGAGGTTATTGAAAATCCATTGTTACCCGAAGATGTTTCAGAAAGAGAGAGAATGATACTGGATCAATTAAAAAAGATTCATGTTGAAGAAATTACGCCGTTGGAGGCTTTGAGTAAATTAAAAGAATTACAAGAAATGTGTTATGAGTCTTAAGGAGAGTTAAAAAATGATGGAAGATACTTTACAATCTACTGAAGTGGTAGAAGAAAAAGAAGAAAAGAAAAAGAATCGACAACCGAAGGAAGATAAATCGGTTGAGGATTTAATGATTTATAAGCAATATATTGAACTGCTTTATTATACGGAGAATATTTTAATGAAATATCCAAAGTGTGAACGATTTGCATTGGCAAGTACGATTAAAAATACAACGTATGAGGGAATGCGCTATGTACTGAATGCTTTTAAAGAGTATAGTAAAGAACAAAAAATTGCCAATTTAAATCGATTGGATACTTGTTTAAAAATGATTAAAGTGATGATGCGGGTTTCTTATAAGAAACGATATATTAATGCGAAAAATTATGGGGCATGGGGGAAGAAGTTAGCGAATATCGGAAATTTATTAGGTGGTTGGATGAAGTCATGCCTAAAACAATAAAACATGTTTTTGATGAAAAATTGACTTTTGTTAAGCTTGTGGAAGCTCATCAAAGGGCAAGTGAGTGTAAACGAAATCATCGGGATGTGATTCGCTTTGAAATGGATTTAGAGAGTAACGTTGCCAATTTGCTTCATAAAATTAAAACCAATACTTATCATATGGGGAAGTATCATTCCTTTTATGTGTATGAACCGAAACAAAGGTTGATTAAATCGCTTCCTTATGTAGATCGAGTGGTTCATCAGTGGTATGTGGAAGAGTTTATTAAGCCTTATATGTTGCCACGATTTATTTCCAAAAGTTTTGCTTGTATTGAGGATCGAGGAGCACATAAAGCCGTGGAATATTTGCAGAAGTATATGCGCATTATGAAACGAAATTATGGAAGTTATTACATTTTAAAATGCGATATTAAAAAATATTTTTATACGATTGATCGAAATGTTTTGTTTGATATTATGAAGCGTTATATTCGTGATCCGAAGTTGCTTGATTTTACGAAATTATTAATTTTTGATGGCGAAGATGATATTGGAATCCCGATTGGAAATTATACCAGTCAATATTTTGCCAATATTTATTTGAATGAATTGGATCATTATGTGAAGGAAACTCTTCGCGTGAAGTATTATTTACGTTATATGGATGATTTTATTTTACTTTGTAAAACCAAGGAAGAAGCCAAAGCATATAAAGATATTTTGGAAAAGTTTATTGTGGAGAGGCTTCATTTGGAATTTAATAAGAAGACTCGGTATTATCCAAATAGTATGGGTGTTGATTTTTGCGGATATAAAGTTTTTGAAACTCATCGGTTGATTCGCAAGCGAAGTAAAGATAAGATGCGTCGAAGAATTCGTAGATGGAATAAGGATTATCGAGCGGGTGTTTTGGATTTAAAAAGTGTGGAAGAAAGTTGGAATGCATGGCTTGGACATATTAAACATGCCAATACATATACTTTGCAAAATCGTTATTTTGATTTAATGGAATTTAAAGAGATATTTTCAGAATATTTGTCGAAATAGTTTTTTTTCCTGTTGGGGTATGTTAGAGTGTTTTTGGTGATTTGATGGAACTTTATTATAAAAATGAAACTTTATTTGTAGATGTTGATACTGCTTTAGATGATGAAAATTTTCGACATTTAAAACGAAGAGTATTTCATATTATTGATGATTATGATATTGATCATATTGTCTTTCAAGTGAGTGGAAATGGAAGAGAAAATCGAAAGAAACTTCAAGAAATGGAAGTGGAATATCATCAAAAATATCATGGAAGAATGATGATTAAATAGCTTTCTAGATGATTTTGTTTTTTTGGGATTTAATTCAAAACTGGTTTGTCTTTCACGAAAGACCTTGGTTTTTACGTGGTGGCGGTATGGACAACGGTACTGAAACAGGGGTGTTTGCGTTCAATCAAACCAATGGTGACGGGTGGGTTGACCGCAGTTTTCGCGAACTTACTATGATTTGACTGATTACGAAAAAATAGATTTATTTTATGGTAACAAAATCATAGAAATTTAGTTCCATTTCTTAAAGAGAAAAAACACATGAACTTTAAAGTAAGAGTAAGTAAATGATGAAAACTCTTATTTCTATTATTGGGGATAAGCATGATTTGCTGGTTTGTCTATTTGATTTCTCCTTGGTTCGAGCGTGGTGGCAATATGAATAATGGTACTGGCGCAGGAGTGCTTACGTTTGGTGACATGGCTGGTTATGCAAATGACAATCGCAGTTTTCGCGAACTTACTATGATAAGATGAGATCGAAAAAAATAGAATGTTATTTTTCCATTCTTTATCATAGAGTGCTTATTCCATTTCTAAGAGAAAAAATATAGGATGGAGATAAAAAATCCGATTCTATTTTGTTTGGGATTAGAATATATGATTGGTTTGTCAATTTCGGCAACCCTTGGTTCATCCGTAGTGGTGGAATGAATAACGGTACGGGTTCAGGAGTGTTCACGTTCAATAATACGAATGGTGACGCGAATGGCGACCGCAGTTTTCGCGTGCGGTACTATGTCACGATTTGTCATTTGAATCAGTTTTATGGAACTTTTAATATGTGATGACATAGCATTCTAATTCCTTTTCGATCAAAAGAAAAAACACATGAACTAAAAAATAAGAAAAGTAAATATTGAACTTCTTATTTGCATTAAAATGATTTTTTCTTGATGGGATTAGAATATATCGTTTAAGGTTTGTCAATTTTGGCAATCCTTGGTTTAGCCGTGGTGCTGAGCATATCATCGGTACTGGTGCAGGAGTGTTCACGTTCAATAATGGCAACGGTAGAACGAATGGCAATACCAGTTTTCGCGCGCTTACTATGTGACAGTTTATCATTTGAATTCGTTTTATGGAACGTTTAAGATGTTGTGACATAGCATTCTAATCCCTTTTCTGTTTGAAAAAATACATAAACGAACAAATAAGAAAAGTAAAGGTTGAACTTCTTATTTGGATTAGGAGATAAAGTTTTCTTATCATTTTTGATTCGTTTTTTCTTGATTTTTTGACATCTTGGTGATGTTTTTTAAGAACGCATGATAAGGATGACTTTCCTATATATTTTAGGGATAAAAGAGATTTTTGAGTGGTTTGTCTTGTTTAGCAACCCTTGGTTCAAACGTGGTGGCACTTTCACGAATGGTACAGGTTCAGGAGTGAATGCGTTTAATAATAACAACGGTCAAGTGAATGGCAACAACAGTTTTCGCGTTGATCACTATGATTAAATGAATATTAAAAAAATAAGATATTATTTTTCGTAGATAATCATAGATCTTTTATTCCTTTTCGGTAATGAAAAAACACATGAATTTTGGAATATGGATAGTAATGATTGAACTTCATATTTTTATTTGAGATGGCTTCTTTATGATATGGGGATTGAATCGATAATTATGGTTTGTCAATTTTGGCAACCCTTGGTCCGAGCGTGGTGGTGACTACACTAACGGTGCAAGTGCAGGAGTGAATGCGTTTAATAATGACAATGGTCGAGCGGCAGCATGGATCAGTTTTCGCGAGTTTACTATAATTTCATCATATATGAAGAAAATACATGGTATTTTTAATATTCAAATTATAGAAATTCAATTCCCTTTCTGTTCGAATAAATACATGAATACAAAAATAGGGAAAGTAAATGTTTAAAATTCCTATTTTTATTTAAATTTGCTTCTTTAATTCTATGGGGATTGAATGAAAGGTAATGGTTGTCCTTTTTTGGAATCCTTGGTTCTTGCGTGGTGGCGAGCAAGTGCTGGGGACGTGTGCGGGAGTGTTTACGTTTAGTCGTTACACCGGTTATGTGCGCGACCTTTACAGTTTTCGCGAGTTTACTATAATTTCATAAAATATGAAAAAAATATATTGTATTTTCCATATTGCCATTATTGGAATTTTTAAAATGATTTTTCTTCTTTTAAAAAATTTATTGGTAGGGTTTTGTTTGGGATAAAAGAAATTTTCAGGTGGTTTGTCAACTTCGGCAATCCTTGGTTCAAACGTGGTGACGCTTTTCACGGAGGTACGGGTGCAGGAGTGCTTGCGTTCAATAACAATAACGGTAACGCGAATGGCAATAACAGTTTTCGCGTGGTTACTATGATTTATTTTCATATTCAAAAAATAAGATATTATTTTAAATATAAAATCATAGATCTTTTATTCCATTTCTGAAAGGAAAAAACACATGAACTTCAAAGTAAGGAGAGTAAAAAAATGAAATTCGTACTTTGCTGTTTTTAAATGATGAATTTTGGGGATTAGAATATTTATACTGGTTTGTCTGGCACGGCAACCCTTGGTTCAATCGTGGTAACGACTTCAATGTTGGTACTGGTGCAGGAGTGTTTGCGTTCAATAATGCCAACGGTAACGCGAATGGCAATCGCAGTTTTCGCGTAAGGTACTATGTCATGATTTGTCGTGTAAATAATAATTTATGGATTTTATTTTCGGTATGACATAGCATTCTGATTCCTTTTCTTAAACATTTTTATTTAGGGATAAGAGAAAATCTCTTTGGTTTGTCCACTTTGGCAACCCTTGGTTCAAACGTGGTGGCCAGATGACGGACGGTATTAGTGCAGGAGTGAATGCATTCAATAATAACAACGGTCAAGTGAATGGCAATAACAGTTTTCGCGTGGTTACTATGATTGAGAAAGATTAAGAAAATAGAAGATTATTTTAAATATGAAATCATAGATCTTTTATTCCTTTTCATAAAAAGAAAAAACACATGAATAAAAAAGTAAGGTGAGTAAGATATGAAAATCTTATTTTTCTTTTTTATTTGGGGATTAGAATAAATAGTTGGTTTGTCAATTTTTGGAATCCTTGGTTCAAACGTGGTGGCGAGCAGGTGATGGGTACTGGTGCAGGAGTGTTCACGTTCAATAATGCCAACGGTAATGTGAATGGCACAAACAGTTTTCGCGTAAGGTACTATGTCATGGTTTGGCGTATAAATAATAATTTATGGATTTTATTTTCGATATGACATAGCATTCTAATTCCTTTTCGGTAATGAAAGAACACATGAACTTTAAAGTAAGAAAAGTAAAGACTGAAATTCTTATTTTATGAAAAGAGAAAATGGCTGCTTCATTTTTCCATTTTCTCTCTTTAAATTGTTTAAATTTCGTTTTCAGACGAATTTTGTGCTTTTTGAAACATTTTTTTCTTCCTTGTTTCTCTTAAATTATATACTTAATTTGTAGTAATCCTATTGGGAAGGAGGAATTATATTTGCGATTA
>CANQAU010000057.1 GCA_947588935.1 uncultured Bacilli bacterium | reverse complement strand
ACTGTTGGAAAGTGGATGACACACCCAGCTTTTGTAGATGGCTTTGAAGGAATAAAAGGAATGTGGGTAGGAAAATTCGAAACTGGCTATCAAGGTTCTACTTCTAAAGAAACCGCAGAACGTAATGAAACAAATTCAAATGCCATTCAAATTAAACCAAATGTCAATTCATGGAGAAGTGTACAAGTAGCAAATGCCTTTTATAGTACATATGGTTATCAAAGAAACTTGGATAGCCATATGATGAAAAATACAGAGTGGGGTGCAATTGCTTATTTAACTCAAAGCATCTATGGAAGATGTAGTAGTTTGACATCTTGTAGTGAAGTCAGAATCAATAATAATAGTGATTACTTAACTGGATATGCGGCTATTCAAACTCCTACTTGTGGTTGGATTGGCCAAAATCGAGATTGTAATGAGTATGGAACTGGAATTGATGTAACACGTCCATGGAACGATACAACTACATTAGGCTTAGTTTCCACAACTGGGAATGTTACAGGTATCTATGATATGTCTGGAAATGCTTGGGAATATGTCATGGGTGTCATGGTAAGTAAAGATGGAAAATTAGTATCTGGTCGAGAAAGTGCTAATAATTACCATAGTAATTTTAATGGAATGTTTACGAATCCATCTGGAACTCAAGATGTTTTCACTACAGGAGTAAATTATCCAGAAGATAGCAAATATTATGATCTTTACAATTATGCTGAAGATGACGAAACGTTTGGGCGTATGATTTTAGGAGATGCAACAGGGGAAATGGGTCCATTTGGTACAATTGAAAATAGAACAAGAAAAATTGGAACATGGCATTCTGATGAAGCCTGGTTTGTCTGGCATAGTAAACCTTGGTTTGATCGAGGTGGATGTTTTCATATCGGAATAGGCAGTGGTGTATTTACATTTGGGGCTGAGCAAGGTCAAGTGAATAATAATGTAAGTTTTCGAGTAGTTCTATCTCCTTAGAAATAATGAGTACTGTAAAACTAAAAAAATCAAAGAAAAACCTCTAAACTTAAAAATAAGAATAGAGGTTTTTTGATGGAATTAAGAGCATTTCAAGAGAATGGTAAAAAGAAAACTTTGGTTATTATTGGATGTATTTTGTCTGTTTTGTTGATAACTGTTGTCGTCGTTATGAAAACTTATGCTATTTATCAAGAACAAAAAGAGTATGATGTGATTGAAGGTAGTGTACCAGAATTTATGGATAACTTTGATGTGAAAGTAGCGCTTACGATTGATGGAAGTCCTGCTACTACTTTTCCAGAAAAAGAAAGTGGTAAAACTGTAGAGAGTATCGTGTGTAATAAAGGAGCAAGTGCAACTTGGGATTATTATAATTGGAATTTAGTGGTACAAAATTTAACGGAAACGAAAACGAAGTGTCAAGTGAGTTTTGTAACGAAATACACCGATTCTGTATTAAATGGAAATGATCCCGTGCTACGTTCTGAGTTAGTACCAGTGCTTGTGAAAGAAGATGGAAGTGTTTATAAGGCTTCTTTAGGAAGCAAATGGTATGATTATCAAGATAAACAATGGGCGAATGCCGTGATTTTAAAAGATCGATATCAAGTTTTTAAAGAAGGAGAATTGATTCCAGAGAGTGCTATTGAGAGTTATTTTGTTTGGATACCGAAATTTCAATATCAAATTTTTAATATGAGTGATTATTCAATGGTTGGTGCGGTTTTGGAAAACCATGTGCAACAAATTCAAGTTCGTTTTGATGTTGCTAGTACGACGGATACTTCTACGTCTTGTAAAACGCCAAACAAAAGTGGTGATCGAGGAACTTGTTCGATTGGTAAGTGGATGACCCATCCGGCATTTGTAGGAGAATTTGAAGGAATAAAAGGAATGTGGGTAGGTAAATTTGAAACGGGAAATCAGGTGCTTGCGACTGAAAATAACATCAATCCGAGTGCCATTCAAATTAAACCAAATGTGGAGTCTTGGCATTCCATGGATTTGGCCAATGCCTTTTATAGTAGTTATTTTTATCAACGAAATTTAGATAGTCATATGATGAAGAACACGGAATGGGGAGCTGTTGCCTATTTAACACAAAGTCAATATGGAGTCCATGATGTGATTCGTTTGAATAATCGAAGTGATTTTAAAACGGGATATGCTGCTATTTCGGCAGTGACAAAGGAGTTCGCCGATTATCTTGATTATGATACGGCCCAATTATGGAATACGTCGATTGGTGTTCTTGCTAGTACGACGGGAAATGTAAGTGGTATTTATGATATGAGTGGTGGAACTTGGGAAGCGGTTATGGGCGTGTATTTTACGAATGATCAACAATTCATCACTGGATCTTCATCGGGTTTGAATAGTGGCTTTAATGGTGCATATTATCAAGATTGTCCGAATTTAACTGATTGCGCCATGAAAGAAAATGGATTACCTATTCCGGATGCCAAATACTACGATGCTTATCAAGAAAGTGAAAAGACTGTTTCTTATCAAATGGCTATTTTAGGAGATGCCACGGGAGAGATGGGACCATTTAGTTATGGAAACAAGGGTCATCCCATTTCTAGTTGGTATACCAATCGTGCTTATGCCATTCCACCAGAAGCGCCCTTTTTTGTTCGAGGTGGCGATTATAAGGAGGGAAGTAATGGAGGAATCTTTGCTTTTTCCAAATTAACTGGTGGTAATCCACGAAATCCAGGATCGGTAGAGGTTTCTTTTCGAATGGTATTATCGCCTTAATATTTTGGAGTTCTTTGCTGTTTTTACTTGCAAAAATTTCCTTTTTTTCCTATAATCAGTGTAAGCGATGAAAAAAGAGTAGTAATATATGTTCTTTTTTAAGAGAGTTTATGGTTGGTGAAAATAAACAAAAGAAAGTATATGAACTCGCTTTTGGATGTGTTGGGTTGATTCTCCTTATCGAATGTTTAAGCTAACGATTGTTAGAAATTAAGGTGGTACCACGAAGTAGTTCGTCCTTATGGATGGATTACTTTTTTATTGGAAAGGATGATTTTATGGAAGATTTTTTAGCAAATTTTTTCTGGTTTAGTGTTTTCTTTATTTTCATTTTTATTATTTATTTCTTTTTATTGCGTCATAAACTAAAAAAGAAAAAATACAGTAGTATTGGAGAAATCGGGTATTTATTAAAACGGTTTCATTTGGATGCAAGTCAAGTGGATTATTGGAAGTTATTGATTCCGATTAGTCTTATGAATGCTTTTATCATTTCATTTACAGCAACGTTTGTCATGATGTTGCCTTTGGAAATGATCTGGCAATTGATGATTGGATTTGTGTTGGTGTTTGCACTCATTTATGCACTATATGAGATTTATGGAAGACATTTAGCAAAGAAATATCAAAGTAGAAAGAAGATGGAAAAATGAATTATCATGATATTGAACAAAAATGGCAGAAGTATTGGGATGAACATGAAACTTTTAAGGCAGTAACAGGAGATGCGAAACCACCTTTTTATATTTTGGTGGAATTTCCTTATCCAAGTGGTGCGGGGCTTCATGTTGGACATGTTCGGAGTTATACGGCACAGGATGCAGTAGCAAGAATGAAACGGTTACAAGGATATAATGTTCTTTATCCAATGGGATGGGATGCTTTTGGTGCACCGGCAGAACAATATGCAATTAAAAACCACATTCATCCCAAAGATGCTGTACGAGAAAATATCAAAACTTTTAAAGGACAGATGAAAAGCTTAGGTTTTTCCTTTGATTGGAGTAGAGAGTTTTCAACGACAGATCCCGAATATTATAAGTGGACCCAGTGGCAATTTTTACAATTTTATAAACATGGGATGGCTTATAAAGCTACGATTCCTGTCAATTGGTGTCCAAATTGTAAAACGGTATTATCGAATGAAGATGCAGCTGGTGGCGTTTGTGAACGTTGTGGAGCACAAGTTACGCAGAAAGAAAAATCACAATGGATGCTTAAGATGGCTAGTTACGCTGAGGATTTGTTAGAGGGATTAAAACATACCAATTTTGCTGAAAAAGTAAAACTTGGACAAATTAATTGGATTGGGAAGTCGACTGGCGTAGAACTTGATGTAGAAATTGATGGGGGAGGTAAGTTCTCTGTCTTTACAACTTGTATTGAAACGGTGTATGGAATAACGTTCTTTGTTATTGCTCCAGATGGTAAGTTGATTCAAGAGTTAATGCCTCGGGTTGAAAATAAAGAAGAGGTTCTTGCTTATATTGAAGAGACGAAACTAAAATCAGCCATGGACCGAACAGAACTTAATAAGGGAAAATCTGGTTGTGAAGTGAAGGGAATTCAAGCTATTAATCCGATAAATGGGAAAAAGGTACCGATTTTCTTAGGAGATTTTGTTTTAGGTGATTATGGAACCGGGGCTGTTATGGCGGTACCAAGTCATGATGAACGAGATTTTGAGTATGCAAAAGAACATCATTTGGATATGGTACAAGTTATTACCAATCAAGCAAAAGATTTAACGATAACGGATCACGCTTATGAAAAACATGATTATTTAGGAAATGGCTCCGTGTTGATGAATTCGGAAGAATTTAGTGGACTTACGGTAGAAGAGGCTAAGGAAAAGATTACCAATAAGTTAGTCGATGAAGGTATTGCCAGACGGGTTAATAATTATAAAATGCGCGACTGGATTTTCTCAAGACAACGTTTCTGGGGAGAACCAATTCCGATGGTTTTCTGTGAAAAGTGTGGATGGGTACCAATGGATGAAAAGGATTTACCACTTTTGCTTCCAGATGTAGCTGAATATGAACCAACGGATACTGGAGAGAGTCCACTTGCAAAGATTACCGATTGGGTGAATACCACTTGTCCAAAGTGTGGAGGACCTGCCAAAAGAGAAACGGATACCATGCCAAACTGGGCTGGATCTAGTTGGTATTTCTTACGATTCATGGATCCGCATAATACGAAAGAATTTGCAAGTCAAGATGCAATGAAGTATTGGAAAAGAGTCGATTGGTACAATGGTGGAATGGAACATACGGCAAGACATTTGTTGTATGCAAGATTCTGGGTACAATTTTTGTATAACATTGGACTTGTGCCAGAAAAAGAAATGATTTGGACTCGAGTTAGTCATGGAATGGTCCTTGGAGCCAATAACGAAAAAATGAGTAAGAGCAAAGGAAATGTCATTAATCCGGATGATGTTGTCAAGGAATATGGCGCTGATGTTCTTCGGGTTTATGAGATGTTTATGGGTGATTATCAACAAGATGCTCCTTGGAGTACTGATTCTTTAAAGGGATGCAAACGCTTTATTGAAAAGGTTATTCGTTTGAAAGAAAAGGTTGTGGATGGCGATGCTTATTCATCTTCTCTTGAAAACATGATTCATAAAACGATTCAAAAAGTTCAAAATGATTTGTTAAATCTTGCTTACAATACTGCCGTTTCCGCATTAATGATTTTAGTGAATGCCTATGATGAACAAGAAAAAATTACGAAAGCGGATTATCATGTTCTTCTTACTTTATTAAATCCAATTGCTCCTCATATTACTGAAGAGTTAAATGAAAGTCTTGGTTATGCACCGATTTGTGAATCAACTTGGCCAGTTTATGATGAAGAAAAAACGAAAGATGCTGAGAAAACCATTGGAGTGCAAATTAATGGTAAGTTACGTGGAGAGATTACAATTTCGAGTGATGAAGCAGAAGATTCGATTTTAGAGAAAGCTATGAATCAAGAAAAAATTCAAAAATTCTTAGAGGGTAAGAGCATTGTGAAAACGATTGTTATTCCAAATAAGATTGTTAACATTGTTGTGAAATAGTAAGAAATGATTAAGAAATTGCAGAAATGCAGTTTCTTTTTTTTGCATGTTTTTTGCAAATTTATTGCAAATAATTTTAAAGTTATAGAAATAATGAGTAAAATGTGATAATATTAGTGTTATAAACTAAAAAGTAAATGTATTTTGGTTGACGGG
>CANQAU010000056.1 GCA_947588935.1 uncultured Bacilli bacterium | reverse complement strand
TAAAGATGGAAACTTAGTGTCTGGATTCAACACAAATCAAAATAGTAATTTTAATGGGATATTAACTTCAACAAATGAAGTATTATCTGGTCATGAAAATTTTCCAGAAAGTAAATACTATGATATTTATGCATATGGAGAAGCAGAAGAGAATTTTAGCAGACGTATCTTAGGAGATGCAACAGGAGAACTGGGACCATTTAAAAATGAAAACTATGAATCTCAAGCTCATCATATCAGTTCTTGGTATGGTGATGAAGCTTATTATATTTATAGTAAAATACCTTGGGTTGAGAGAGGTAGTGTATCGTATTTAGGTACACAAGCCGGCATTTTTGCATTTACCTTTGGTCACGGTTCTGCGCATAATGCTACCGGTTTTCGCATCGTATTAGCAATATAGGGGGGTGGTGAAGAAATGAAGAAGAAATCTATTGCTGTAACTGTGATTTTATTGGTGATGGTTGTTATCATATTTTCTATCGGTACTTATGCTTATTGGAGATTTGGAAAAACACAAGAAAATCATAATACCCTTGCTACAGAATGTTTTGATTTGAGTTTTTCTGAAGATGTTCATTCCGGAATTAATTTGATTCATGCATATCCGATTACGGATGAAGAAGCCATGGACTTAAAACCATATGTTGCACATATTACCAATAAGTGTAGTAATGAATTAGATTATCAAATGAATTTAGAGATATTAAAAGATACGACCTTAAAAGAAGAATATGTCAAAGTAAGAGTAAATGAAGAAGAAATTCAAGAATTAAATACTCTTTCACCAACTGAAACATTAATCAAAAATGCAACAAAGTCTTATATTCTGAAAGAAGGAAAAATAGAAGGATCCAGTACGATTGATTTAAACTTACGAATTTGGTTAAAAGGAAGTCTTACCATGGAAGATACCGAAGCCATGAGTAAAGAATTTTATAGTAAAGTCAGTATCTATGGAAGTTATAATAATTATCGAGGAAAATATACCGAAGACATTTTAAATGGAGCAGATCCAGTTTTAAAAGACGGACTTATACCAGTCACCATTAATGATGATGGAAGTGTATATAAAGCAGATACAACCACAGAGTGGTATTCTTATAAAGAGAAACAGTGGGCGAATGCTGTTATTTTAGAAAATGAAGAAATCGAATATCAAAATGGAGAAGAGATACCAGAAAGTAATATCGAAAGTTATTTTGTCTGGATTCCAAGATATCGATATCAAATCTTTAATGATGGATTATATTACGAGTTAAGTAGTATTAATAATAATGCACCACAAGAAATCAAAATCGAATTTGAGAGTAAAGAGAAAAGAGCAAGTGATGGAGTAAGAAAAGGACAGTGGTTAACACATCCTGCATTTACATCATTTGATGTGAATGGATTATGGGTCGGAAAGTTTGAAACAGGATATAAAGGTGCTACTCAAGTAAAAGATGCAGAACAAAATATCGAAGCTATTAACAAAGTAGAAATCAAACCAAATGTCTATTCATGGAGAAATATTCAAGTAGCGAATGCTCACTTAAATTCATTTAACTATAAACGAGAATATGATAGTCATATGATGAAGAACACCGAATGGGGAGCAGTTGCCTATCTATCTCATAGTCAATATGGAACATGTACAGATGGGGTATGTCAAGAAGTATATGTAAATAATAATAGTGATTTTATAACCGGATATGTAGCAGTTAATCAACCTACTACTGGTCATACAGGATCCAACATTTCGTGCAAAACAACACCAGAAGCATGTAATGAATATGGAACCACATCCGATGTCACAAGACCGTGGACCGATGAAAGTATGCTAGGTTTAGCAAGTACAACAGGAAACATTAGTGGAGTTTATGATATGGCAGGGGGATCTTGGGAATATGTCATGGGTGTCATGATTAGTAAAGACGGAAAACTAGTATCTGGTCATAATAGTACTTATAATAGCAATTTTATAGGAGTGTTTACAGAACCACAAGATGATAGTAATGTAGCTAATCAATCAAAAAAAGAATGGACAGAAGCTGATGGAGGAAGCCCATATCCTAATAACAAATATTATGATATATATAGTTATTCTGATAATGATTTTAAATATCAACGTCGAATATTAGGAGATGCCACGGGAGAGATGGGACCTTTTATGTCAATAGAGCGAAATGTTTTAATAAGAAAAATTAGTTCTTGGAATGACGATGAGGCTTGGTTTATATCGAATAAATATCCATGGATTACACGTGGAGACGGATTTGCTTGGGGGTCTGAAATGGGGCTATTTGCATTTTTGGCTTACAATGGCAGAGCAGATCATAATTACACTTTCCGTATCGTCCTTGCCCTTTAGATACCTTTGGGTATCTTTTTTTGTTTTATAAAATTATCTAATTGTATTTTTGGGTGTCCTATAATAAAATAAACAGTAGAAGGAGGACTTTCTATGTGGTTGTTTTGGATTGCGATGATTATTTTCTTATCTTTCATTGAAGCGGCGACCGTTAACCTAGTATCCATTTGGTTTATCATAAGTGCCTTGCTATCGTTAATACTTTCCTTTTTTCCTATTTCAGAACTATGGCAATTCGGAGTATTTGTAGTAGTTGGTGTGATTTTAATGATTACCACAAAACCAATACTTCAAAAATGGATTACACCAAAGAAAGTAAAAACGAATATTGATCGTGTCATCGGGATGACAGGAGTTGTCACAGAAGAAATTAAAAAAAATACGATTGGTGAAGTAAGAGTAGACGGAAAAAGATGGAGTGCAATTAGCACACAAAAAATAGCAGTCGGAGAAGAAGTCATCATTGATGAAATCGATGGTGTAAAATTAAAAGTACATAAACGAATAGAAAATTAAAGGAGGGATGTTTATGGAAATATTATTAGCAATATTCATTCTTGTGGTGATTATTTTAGTTCCTTGCGTAAAAGTCGTACCACAAGCAAAAGCATACGTCATTGAGCGATTAGGTTCTTATTATGTAACTTGGGGAAATGGAGTTCATTTTAAATTTCCTTTTATTGATCGAATTGCGAGTATGGTATCTTTAAAAGAAACCGTCAAGGATTTCGATCCACAACCAGTCATTACCAAAGATAATGTAACCATGCAGATTGATACCGTGGTATATTTTCAAATTACCGATGCCAAATTATACACTTATGGTGTAGATTATCCAATCAGTGCCATTGAAAATTTAACCGCTACGACGCTTCGTAATCTAATCGGTGAACTAGAACTGGATCAAACCTTAACATCAAGAGACATTATCAATTCGAAAATGCGCTCAATCTTAGATGAAGCAACCGATCCATGGGGAATTAAAGTCAATCGTGTCGAGGTAAAAAACATTCTGCCACCAAAAGATATCCAAGAAGCAATGGAAAAACAAATGCGTGCAGAACGTGAACGAAGAGAAAAAATTCTCCAAGCAGAAGGAGAAAAGAAATCATCCATTTTAATTGCCGAAGGAGAAAAAGAAAGTGCCATTCTTCGGGCTGAAGCTGAAAAAGAATCGAAAATCAAAAGAGCGGAAGGAGAAGCCGAAGCACTTTTAAAACTAAAACAAGCGGAAGCAGACGGTATGAAATTGTTAAAAGATGCCAAAGCAGATGAAGCCGTATTAAGATTAAAAAGTTATGAAACGCTTTCCAAAATTGCCGATGGACAATCAACAAAAATTATTTTACCAGCAGAATTACAAAACATTGCATCTTTTGGAACGATTTTAAAAGAAAGTTTAAAACCGGATCATCCAAAAAAGCCTCATGAATAGAGGCCTTTTTCTTTCAAAGGAGAACAAGATGACGCACGTAACCCATGAAATCATTCCACCGTTTTTTGACCAAGATTCAAAAATACTCATTCTCGGATCAATACCAAGCAAAAAATCACGAGAAGCTCAATTTTATTATATGCATCCGCAAAATCGCTTTTGGAAAATTTTAGAATTGCTTTTTCATGAAACGATAGAAGATAAAAAAACATTTTTAAAGTTCCATCACATTGCCTTATGGGATGTGATTGCTTCTTGTGACATCGAATCATCAAGTGATGCAACCATTAAAAATGTCATCCCCAATGATATTTCTGAAATTTTAACATCAGCGAACATCAAAATGATTTTTACAACTGGAAAGACCGCTGAAAAGTACTATCAAAAATACATTTATCCGAAAACAAAGCGAAAAACCATCTGTCTTCCAAGTACATCTCCAGCCAATTGCCGTCTTTCCCAAGACGATTTATTAGAAAGTTGGAAAGTGATTTTAGAATTTTTAAAAGAAGAATAAAAAGCGTGGTATAATGAGTTTGAAAGTGGGAAATCACATGATTTATATCAAAAATGCTTTAAAAAATATTTGGGGAGTTTTTGTTTTTTTAAGATTTAAAACGATTTGGAATCTAAAAGAATATTTAGTCCAAAACAAGAAACAATCCGGAATAAGTGCCAGTGTATATTCACATTATTTAGACAAAAAAGGAAGTTATATAGGAATAACGTCCAAGTTTGCCAATCCTCCTTATTTTCCTCATGGAATTTTAGGAATTTTTATATCGGATCATGCCACAATTGGAAAAAATGCTGTAATTTTTCAACAAGTTACAATCGGTTCTATTGAGACCGTTGGAAGTAAACATGCAGGAACGCCTACTATTGGAGATAATTGTTATATCGGAGCCGGAGCGAAAATTTTAGGAGGCATCCATGTTGGTAAAAATTGTCGTATTGGAGCAAATGCCGTAGTAACCAAAGATATGCCAGATAATTCCATTGCCATAGCTGGTGCCACAACCATTATTCAAAAAGAAGAAGACTTGGATAACCATTTTTATGTAAAAAGACCAGATGGAACAATGGAATATTTTGAAAACGGATCATTTCATAAAGGAAGCCATCAATGATAGCCAAAGTACTAGTAGAAATCAAAGCCAAAAGCATCGATAAAACATTCGATTACAAAGTCCCCGAAAATTTCATATCCAAAATGCAAGTAGGAATCCGTGTAATTGTTCCTTTTGGTGCTCAAAAACTCGAAGGATACGTTCTAGAAATAACAAATCATTCCGAATATCAAGAAGAATTAAAAGAAATTCTCGAAATCAGTGATGAAGAAGTCATTTTAAATCAAGAACTTTTGCAAATTGGAAAACAAATGCAAAAGTTGACATTATGTAGTTTAAGTAGTGCATATAACACCATGCTTCCTACCGCCCTAAAAGCCAAAAAAGACACGTTTATTGCCAAAAAATATGAAGGATTATTATCGTTAAATGTTTCGCTAGATCAAGCCCTTTTCGCTTGCAAAAACGCTTCCCAAAAAGAAATTGTATCGTTGTTTGAAATCAATCAATATGTTTCCAAAAAAGAAGCCCAAGAAATTTCTTCTTCCAGTGTGAAAACACTACTCAATCATCAAATTTTGAAAGAAGAACAACAAGAAATCTACCGATACAGTGTAAAAGAGTGGGAACAAGATACCAAAAAAGAATTAAACGAAGAACAAAGACGCGCTTATGCGCACATAGTCGCCAATTTAACAACACCCAAAACCTTTTTATTACAAGGAGTCACTGGTTCTGGAAAAACCGAAGTATACATGCAGTTAATCGAAAAAGTTATCTACTTAAAACGGCAAGCACTTGTCTTAGTTCCTGAGATTAGTTTAACTCCACAATTTATAGCAAATTTTGCTCGTCGTTTTAAAGAAGGAATCGCCGTATTACATTCTGGATTATCAGATGGCGAAAAATATGATGAATGGCGTAAAATCAATCGTGGAGAAGTTTCCATTGTCATTGGTGCTAGAAGTGCCATCTTTGCTCCCTTAACCAAAATCGGGATTATCATTATTGATGAATGTCATTCCGATTCTTATAAACAAGAAAATAATCCCCGGTATCGGGTACAAGATATTGCCAATTTTCGAAGCAAATATCATTCTTGTCCAATCGTTCTTGGTAGTGCCACACCTACCTTAGAAATCGCTTCTCGTGGAAAAAAAGGAATCTTTGAAATCTTAGAATTAACCAAACGCGTAAATAAATTTCCACTTCCCACTTGCACACTAGTCAATATGAAAGAAGAAGTAAAACATCATTCTCCGATAATGAGTAGACAATTACTAGAAGAAATTCAAAATACGTTAGAAAAAAAAGAACAAGTGATGATTTTACTAAACCGTCGAGGATATTCGACCATTATTACTTGTTCCTCTTGTGGATTTACTTATAAATGTCCCAATTGTGATATTACCTTGACCTATCATAAAACAACTCATAATTTACGATGCCATTACTGCGGATACACAAAATATATTGATAATTTTTGTCCCAATTGTCATGAAGATGCCCTCAATTATTTTGGTCTAGGAACCGAAAAACTAGAAATTTACTTACAAGAGAAGTTTCCAACTGCTCGCATTGTTCGTATGGATACCGATACGACATCAAAAAAAGGAGTACTCGAAAAAATCGTTGAAGATTTTAAAAACGAAAAATATGATATTTTGATAGGTACCCAAATGATCAGCAAAGGACTAGACTTCCCAAAAGTGACATTAGTAGGAATCGTCAATGCAGATTTAACCTTAAACATCCCAGATTTTCGAGCCAGTGAAAAAACATTTGCACTTCTTTATCAAGCAAGTGGTCGAGCAGGAAGAAATCAAATCCCTGGAAAAGTCATCATAGAAACCTTTAATCCAGATAATTATGTTTTGCAATGTGTCAAAGAACAAAATTTTGAAAAATTTTATAATTATGAAATGGAAATCCGTAAAAAACTAAAGTATCCACCATATTATTTTTTGGCACATATCACCATCAAAAGTAAAGACTACGAAATTGCCAAAACCGAATCGGGAAAAGTAGCCAGTTATTTAAAAAGAAATATGGAACCGCACACCATAATATTAGGACCCACGACTGCAAATATGTTCAAAATAAAAAATGTTTATCATTTTGAAATCCTCATTAAATATCGTTTTGATACGGTATTAAAAGAAACATTAAAAGAATTAGATCAAATCTTTACAACGAAAAAAAAGGTATCCATCGATATTGATATGT
>CANQAU010000055.1 GCA_947588935.1 uncultured Bacilli bacterium | reverse complement strand
AAACCTCTATTCTTATTTCTAAGTTTAGAGGTTTTTCTTTTATTTTTTTAGTTTTAGAGTACTCATTATTTCTAACAGGCTATACGGAAAGCACGACGCGAAAACTGAACGCACCACTCGCACGACCATTGTCATGATCAAACGCAAACACTCCTGCGTCCGTACCATAAGCCATACCACTACCACGGACAAACCAAGGACTATAAAAATTGACAAGCCATGCTTCGTCGGAGAACCACGAACTAATCTGTCGAGTTTGAGTTCCATATATAGCATTACCAAATGGACCCATCTCTCCAGTGGCATCACCTGGAATCATTCGTCCATATGTTTCATCATTTTCGGAATAAATATAAAGATCATAATATTTACTGTCTTTAGGATAATTTATTCCCGTTGTCCAAACATCTTGACTTGCAGATGGATAGGTGAATGCTCCATTAAAATTACTATGATAGTTATTTGCGCGCTCTCGACCGGATACTAACTTTCCATCTTTTGAAACCATAACATCCATAACATACTCCCAAGCACCACCAACCATATCGTAAATACCGCTAATATTTCCTGTCGTACTTGCTAAGTATCCAGTTGCGTTGTTCCATTCTTGTGTTGTTGTCTCATCTGTTCCATATTTATTACAATCACGATTATCGTTAGTAAAACCACAAGTTTGTGCGTTTACAGCAGAATAACCAGTAATATAACTAGAATTATTATTGATTCGTACTTCTTCACAAGAAGTAGCACTACTACATCTTCCATAAACAGAATGTGTTAAGTAAGCAGCGGCACCCCATTCGGTGTTCTTCATCATATGACTATCCAAGTCTCTTTTGTAATCATAAACACTATAAAAGGCATTCGCTACTTGAATTTCTCTCCAACTAATTGCATTTGGTTTAATTTGAAGCGCATCAGGATTGATTTCATTCATATCATTACTAGAATTGTGTGAAGGCTCAAACTTGCCAACCCACATTCCCCTCTTTCCTTCAAAGCCATCTACAAATGCTGGATGAGTCATCCACTTTCCAACAGAACAATTACCTAACACTCCACTAATATTCGGAGTTTTACATTCACTATCATTGTTCACTGTACTTTGTGTACGAAACCGAATTTGAATGGCTTTTCTTGCTGCGACATCGTTAAGTGTTACACTAGATGCAGAACCAGTTGGATAATCTGTTGTACTGAAAATTTGATAATCAAACTTCGGTATCCAGACAAAATAACTTTCGATTTTTTCTTCGGGTATCACTTGCCCCGCATTATAATTTTCGTCTTCGTTCACAAGAATGACAGCATTCGCCCATTTGTGTTCACTATAATTATACCAACTTGTTTTGGTATCGGCTCTTGTAACGGTTCCGTTATCTGATATATTTACCGGAATCATTTTCTTACCCAGTACTGGGTCATTTCCATTTAAAGTACTATCTACATATCTTGTAACAAAATTAATTTGGCATTTCGTTTTCGTCTCCGTTAAATTGGCTACATTGATTTTCCAGTTATCATAATCCCAACTTGCACTGGCTCCTTTATTACAGACAATACTTTCTACCGCTTTATCATTTCCCTTTTCTGGGAATGTGGTACCTGGTGTTCCATCTATCGTGAGTGCTACCTTCACATCAAAGTCATCCATGAATTCTGGAACACTACCTTCAATCACATCATATTCTTTTTGTTCTTGATATACTGCATAAGTTCTTATCACAATCACAATGGTTATAAGAAGAACAAAGGCAATGCTCCCAATCATAAACAAAGTTTTCTTTTTATTCTTCTCTTGAAATGCTTTTAATTCCATCAAAAAACCTCTATTCTTATTTCTAAGTTTAGAGGTTTTTCTTTCATTTTTTTAGTTTTACAGTACTCATTATTTCTAGTAATTCATTTTTATTTATAAAAAAAATCAATGATTTCTCATTGACTTTCAATTAATTATTTGATTTCAATATATTTTTTAGTATCTTGTTCTTGAAGTTTTGGAATCGATAACTTCAAAATACCATCTTGGAATGATGCTGAAATATGTTCCTCATCAACTTCTCCTAAATAAAAACTACGTGTATATTTTCCGTAAACTCTTTCACGGCGAATATATTTTTTATCGTCTTCCTTTTCTTCTTGAGATTTTTCAGCAGAAATAACAAGATTTCCATTATTGCATTCTACTTTAATATCATCTTTCGTAAATCCTGGAATATCGATTTCGATAAAATAGGTATTACCTTTTTCATAGATATCACATTTCATTTTGCTAGCATCTCCTTCCATAAAATTGTCAAACAAATCATCTAAATAAAACTTTCTAGGTATAATATTCATTTTCTTTTCTTCCTTTCATACTTATCATTATACTCCAAAATTAGCACTTGTCAATATCAAGTGCTAATTTTCTTTCTTTTTTGACAAAATTAATCATTTGTTGCATCGCCAGAAGTGAAAAGAGGAATTTCATCCCCCAAATAAGTAGGTTTGACTTTCAAAAGTGACAGTACAAAATCCTTATCTCTCGCAAGAACTTCTCGAATTTCTCTTTTAAATTGTCCAGCGTAGGAACGAAGATCCGCACTTACCCCATAAGCTTCTATGCCCAAAGCATTAGCAATATGTAACGCACGATATAAATGATAACTTTGCGTGACAATAACAACCTTTTCTGCTAAAAACAAATCCTTGGCGCGATAAATACTTTCATATGTAGAAAAACCGGCATGATCCATATAAATAGAATCCGATAAAATACCCGCTTTGATGGCATAATCTTTCATCACTTGCACTTCGTTATAGTTTTTTCTTCCATGATCGCCACTCACTAATAAATTCGGTGAAATTCCATTTTGATACAAAGAAATTCCAACTTTTAAACGATCTTCTAACATCGCACTCGGCGTTCCATCACTTCGCACTTGACAACCTAAAACCAAAATGGCATCTACATCCTGAAGATTTTTAGCTTCCTCTAACGTCAGGATTTGATCCTTTGTACTTTGTACTTCATATACATTGATTTCAAGTGTAAAAATAACACCCAAAAGAAGGAAAATGCCTACAACAATCAAAAATACCAATCTCCATTTTTTGATGATAGATTTCAATTTGTCCCTTCTTTCAAAACCGTGATACAATGAAGTTCAGTCGTAATACGATCCCCAATATTCGGATGTTGATGAGAATAGAAAATATCAACTGCAAATATCATAACCAAGAAAATAGCCAAAAACAATTTTACTTTTTCATTCATCTTATGAAAAATTTGATACAAATAAGGACCGATCACATAAGTTAATAAAATGCCACCAATTCCAAAAACCAGAAGTCCTTCTAAACAAATTCTACCCTGAATATTCAAAAAGTATCCGGTATAATCCCACCATTTTAAATGATGCACGACTTCCAAATAAATGGCTGTTCCATATTCAATCACACCACAGACAAGCACAGTTAAGAAAAATAATCGAAGTGGATGATTGCGAATTTTTTGAAGTAAAAACAAAATCAAAACTCCACCGCTCCCATAAATGGGTAGCCAAGGCCCAAAAAAGGTTCCACGATTGACAAACACACCTTCACTAAAAAGCGTAATTCCCACTTCCCATAACCATCCAAAAATGCTCACCGCAAAGAAAATTAAAATATAATCAGTAACATCATAATGGCATTGATAATTAATGGATCGTAAAAATTTCCGGCTTTCATGCTCCTTTAAAAAATACTTCTGCTCTGGATATTCGGTCAACCGATCTGGATTATTCTCTAAATAAGTATCTACAAAATACTGACCAGCATTCTGGATTTTTGCAAAACAAGACTCCCGCAGATGCATATAATAAAAAGCAAAAGTAGACTCTTTATAAGCATTGGTATAAAACAAATTGGAAAGATTAATCGTGCATATTCCTAAGATATCCCATCCCAAAAAAGACAAATCCATCAAAAAAGCTTCCCACTTATGTCCTTCCATCATATCTTCAGATAACCGAATGGCCTGGTTTCCACTAATAGTCGGATTCTCTGCCAAAATATAAGGAAGCATACGATAAGAATAATATTTAATAGGTCCCCCAATGATTGTAAACATCCACAAAAACTGATAAAAATTTTTTAAAAGTAAGGTCCACGCAATTCGAAGATTTTTTCGAACCCGAAAACCAAGCAACACACGGCCGATGCGCGTTTTACAATAAATACGATTTTCTAAAAAGAACCGACATCTACCCACTTCTAAAACCTTGGCAATAAAAGCCCAATAAAGAACGCTAACGAAAACCCCAATAATAATGATAAAACCTGCAATAATCCGATCATGAAAGAAAAATTGATTCATAGCATTTAAAATGCCAAAAAGAAAAGATCCAGAACGAGACACATGATTTAAGACATTGCCAATCACTCCATTTTGTGTAGGAACAGGTCCTAAAGAAACGCCTCTTAAAAACTCATTCACGATTTCTGCATTCGTTTTTCCATCAATTTGATGCAAAGGAAAATGAGAAAGTTCAATACTTTGAGAATGATTTTGAATAAACAAAATGGATCCGCCAGCTAAAAGGGTAACAATGATACAAACAGCAAAACAACGCCAATAGTTTTTTAAAAAAGATTGTCTTCCTTCTTTTTTCCAAAGTTTTCGGTTCATAAAATCACCACAAATATTATTCTACTAGCATTATGATAGCAAAAAATACTTAGAATGACAAACGAATTAAAAGAAAAAACTGACTGAAACAGTCAGCATATCAGACAAATGGCGTTCCCGGGCAGGATCGAACTGCCGACCTATCGCTTAGGAGGCGATTGCTCTTCCAACTGAGCTACGAGAACAACAAAAATATTATAACATCAAAGAAAAAAGACTACAACTTGTAGTCCCATTTCTAAGAGAAAATCTTTGGCAAAAGATATAAAACAACAAAACTTGCAACAGCAATCGAAGAAACAAACACATAACCAATTCGGTTTGGATTCCATTCCATCGTCTCAATCATACCATGATATAAATGCGTTAAATAAAGTATTCCTGCCAAGATGATAAACAAAATCGTCAAAGGCAAAGAAATATAAGTGAAAACAATTGCTACAATCATAGTCACAGTTGTTAAAACCGAACAATTTCCAATCAATGACACAATCTTTTTGAAACTAGTGTTAGTTTTAAAAATAACATGTTGAAAGAAATAAATCATTCCTGCTGTTGAGAAAAATCCAGCTACCATATAAAAGAAAATAACAAAGACAACACTAAATGGAATTTTATCCGTTAGCATACTCGCTGATCCAAGTCCATAAGTATAACCGAGACTTGAACCAAGTAAATCCGTAATACTACTCATAGCTTCCTTAATAAAAAGAAATGCAAATAAACCGGTAATCAAAGCATTGCAAAGAATCATGATAAATCCTATCGTAATATTTTCTTCTTTGGTATGAGATTTCAGCGTATCAATTGGTGTTTTAAAAATTCCTTTTGCAACATCTACATATTCTTTAAAAATACTTTCAACCGCTGAAGAATTAATAACCTTTACTTCTTCTCCCCCTTTTTCTTCCATTTTCTCAGTCTTTTTTTGACAATCACATTTTTGATTTGCCTTAAGTTCCTTCCCACAATGAGAACAATACTTAGCCATATCTATACCTCACTTTTCTACAAATATTATAATAATGTTTTTAAAAATTAACAAGTATTCCATAAAAAAAGTCTCCAAATGGAAACTATTTTTGTAAAGTAATCATATTAAATAAGAAAATCGTCCATATTCCTAAGACCAAACTTGCTTTAAAACGATACATTTCATAAAATGAAACCGTTTTATCAACAAAGGAAACTAACCAACTTTCTTTATACTTCGGCATCCAATGACTTGTTGGAAACATATGAGATAGAATGATATTCTCCTGTACTTTATCAATCTGAAAATAATGTTTTGCATTTTCTAAAGCATATTCTGGATGACGATACCACGTTTCTTTCTCACTCAAACCCTTAGTTTGCTCATCGAAGAAGAAATCATGTAATAATGCCGCCCTCGTCACACTCTGATAATCCCATTTTAATCTCTTTGCAACTCGATAAGTCGATTTTGCTACCCGCAAAGAATGACCATATCGACTAATTCCATGATGAAGTTCATGATCCAAAGCTCGAAATTCATTTTGATTAAGAATATCTTTTATAATATTTTCAAATTCTTGATTGTCATGAAAAGATGTCAAAATCTCACCTCGAACGAAACCATTCTATCATAAGTATATGCATTTGTCAAAAAAGCAGAAAGGAAACCATAGAGGAATTTAATGGAAAAGTTTCTCCAAAGAAAGAGAAAAATCGACACCATCCACCGCAGAATCATCAATAACGCTCTTTTTAGAAAAAATTGCAATCTGCTCCTCTACGTTTTCTTTAGAAGTCATATTCTCTTTGCAAAACTGAACCGTTCGATTCAATAAAGCATTGAAATATATAAGAGAAGGTGCATCCGTATTCTTCATCCACTTTTCAACTTGCAACAAAATCTCTTCTCGAGAAGACAACGGTTCTTTTTGTCTTTCTTCAAAAACCAACTTAGCAGGTTCACATCCAACTTCTGTAAAACCAATTGAAGTCCAAAATCCGAAAATTTCCGGTTGGGTATCCGTCATCAAAAATTGAAATTTTTGCGGAGTCATATGAGAAAATCGGTCAATGTCATAAAAAAGAAGTTGTTCATTGATTTTCATACCACAAAGAACTCTCCAACTTGGATAAGAACTATGCAAAGAATGAACAACTCCTAGAATTACTCCACTGTCTTCTTGTAATATGGTTCCTTCAAAAGATAGATTATCAGAAAAAGAAGCATCATTACTAGTTTGAAAATAACATTTTATATATTTTAATTGACTCACCAAACGCACACCCTATCTAAAAACAGTATAACATTATTTCCGATAATTTGAAAAAAAATTTAATAAAGAAAATAAAAAACTTTGCTATCTAACAAAAATCTGTTATAATTTACTCATGCCTGTGTGGTGGAATTGGTAGACGCGCTGGACTCAAAATCCAGTGGTACTTGTACCGTGTCGGTTCAAGTCCGACCACAGGCACCAGATTGATACCAAACTCGGAAAATTCGAGTAAAAATAGAAAACGTACTTGATAAAAGCACGTTTTTATGTTATGATGTATTTGTCAAATAAATTTGCATAAAATAAAAAGGAACATTCAATATTGCAGTGTTGAGTGTTACCCAATAATTTGTGTAGCACCTAATTCAAACTGTTTGAGTTAGGTGCACTTTTAATTTAGAATTACGAAAAGTAATGCTATAAGTAAAAGGATGACAACGATTAAAGCAA
>CANQAU010000054.1 GCA_947588935.1 uncultured Bacilli bacterium | reverse complement strand
CGACTTGCATGTCTTAGGCATGCCGCCAGCGTTCATCCTGAGCCAGGATCAAACTCTCAATAAAAAAGATTTATTTTTAAATCTATTATATTTTCGTTTATCCTAAGCTACTCAAATTGACTTTTTTACTTAGTTTTCAAAGATCATTTGTGCTTTTCCTCAAGGCACGTTGTTAATATATCAAATCTTTTTTGCAATGTCAACAAGTTTTTACATTTTTTTAACTTTTTTCGACATTTCTTTTTTCTTAGTATTTATCTAAGAAAAACTTCAAAAGATTTTCTATATTTACGCTCCTTTCGTAGCACGCTTTACATTCTACACTAAAATATATGTAAATGCAATAAGAATTTTCACTTTTTTTTCATTTTTTTATAAATCTCATAAAAATTGACGACAACTCCCGGCTGAAAGGGACCACTATCATTTCTTTTCCATTCGATTAACTTGCCAAGTTCATAATGAACGATTTGATCAATTTCATCCGAATAATGCATAATCTTCTTATGATACTTATATTCATTGTGATCTAAAATGCGAAATCCCCCATCCGGAAACACTCGTAAATCAAGGTCATAATCAATATACTTAATCGTATTACCATCGATAACATAAGGAGTAGCAATATTGCAATAATAAAATAATCCTTGTTTTTTCAACTGACCAATCACATTAAACCAATGATGTTTATAAAAAAAGAGCACAGCCGGTTCATGAGTTCGATGACTGCGCCCATCTCGTTCTGTAAGTTTGGTATGATCATTTGCCAAAATAATATAATCATCCGTAACTTCTAAAACAATTGATTCATCATTAATACAATCCAGCATTCCATTATGTTTATAACATTCGATTTTAAGACGATCGCCAACTTGAATAGAATTCATAATTTCACGTCTTTCTGTTCCTATTATACACAAAAAGAAAAAAAATAGGAATGTTTTTTTATCAGGAACATCCTACCAATTGAAAAGAATATTCATTCATTTCCTATTTTTCATCCAAGATGGATATGGCTTTTTGAAGCTGTGTGTCAATCACTTCTTCACCCTCTACCGGCATCATGATTTCTACTGGAATATCTGGAAATATCCCAACCCCATCAATACAATCTCCATTCGGTCTTAACCACTTCGCAGTCGTATACTTAATCATCGACCCATCTTCCAAACTTCTCGTCTGCTGAACTCTGCCCTTTCCAAAAGTTACCTCTCCTACAATGACAGCACCATAACTATCTTTTAAAGCGGCCGCCAAAATTTCAGAAGCAGAAGCAGTAGAATCATTGACAACAACAACAATCGGATAACTTCGTTTTTCATCAGTAGTATCCCGGTACGCTACCGTATCATTTTTATCTTGCAAAGAATAAATAATTTTATTTTTCTCTAAAAACAAATTTGAAATATCAGTCGCTTGCGATAAATAACCACCCGTATTGTCTCGTAAATCAATAATTAACGAATCAATATTTTCCTGTTCCATCTTCATAAGTGCATCTTGGACCTGTTGATAAACGGAATTGGAAAACGTCGAAATAGCCAAGTAACCAATCTCATGAGAAGAACCATGAACAACTTGATAATTGATAGCTGGTAATAAAAGGGTTTCAGCATGAAGTTGAAAACGCATTTCCTGTCCCTCACGAAGGATATCAAGAAATAACTCCTCATCCATATGACTTTGAATCAATCCCGCCACCTCAGAAGAACGAAGGGAAGTCACATCAACATCATTAACACGGATAATTTGATCATTGACTTGCAATCCTGTCTTTTCAGCTGGAGAATCCGAAAACACTTTATAAATAATATTGTCAGAAATAATTTGCACACCAATTCCCTGATATTCTCCCTGTAACTTCTCAGCTAAAGCATTTGTTTGATTCGGATCTAAATAATTACTATAATCTTCTCCTAGATAATCAAACATGGCTTTCATAGCCGCTTCCAACATTGCCGTTCGATCAATATCACCATAATAATCCCCAATTAACGAAGCATAAACTCGTAAAAACTCTTTCAAACTTTCATCTTGACTCAAATCCATCCCACTAACATGATTCGTAATCCGACTATTATTATACATAATCACTCCAGTGGTAATACTCGTAATGATAGAAGTAATAACAACTACCACAATCAATTCTCGAAGTTGAAATCCTGATTTTCTTTTCATTGCTATCCTCCCAATTCTACTTAATCATACCACAGATCAAAAAAGAAAAAAAGCCACTAGAAATATGGCTTTTAAGAAATATGTAACTCTTTAACAACCTCTTCTTCGGTTTCTAAATATTTCGAAATTTTTCCGTTCTCAATCAAGATTAACGTAAAATCTTTAAATTTCAAATCCGATACCTTCGTAGCTTTCGGATTGCTAACCCCATCTTCTCCAATATAATAACTTTGGTTCAGAGAATTACTCAAATCGACATGATAAATTGGCAATGCATTTTCTACCTCCGTCGTATATTTACTCGAAAGAGAAGAATAATAAATTGCCTTTGGCTTCGACTCATCATAAACCATTACATAATATTTCTTCTCAGGACGATTCAATATCGTTCCCACAATTGCTCGCTCTGAATTAATAACACCCGTTTGATAATCGATTTCAAATAATCTTTCATCCATTACAAAGATTCGACTAATAAAATAAACAGCTACCACAACGCCAACTACAACAAATAATACCACAAAAAAGTGAACCATTTCCCTTTGTTCTTCCGTTTGAAATTTTACCATATTCTTCTTGCTTTTCATAAGTTTCACCAATCACATTATAACAACAGTGTGAAATTTTGTAAACTTTTTTACAAAAAAAGAGCCAATGCTCTTTCATTATATATATACGAAATTATTTTTCACCAGAAACCTCATGAACAACACTAGTCGAATTATTCATATTCTTAGCAATATTTAAAATTTCTTCCTGCGTTAAATCATTACCCGCTAAATAATAACTAATATTATTACTCGTCCAATATAAAGAATTTTCACTAAGTGCTGCCACCGTATCATTAAGCATTAATGGATCTCCATACACAGGTACAATTTCAAATTCATTACTTACGGTAGCCACTTCTTCGACCAAGACAAAACTCTTATCACCGCCAAACGTTAAAATAATTCGTTCCCCATTATCCGTATCCACTTTATCTTTTCCTGACAAATAGGTATTACTTGGAATATAAAGTGGATAAATAATATCTTCTAATACTCCCGTTGTCTTATCCTGCTTACAATTTTCGGAACTATCATTACATTTCTTCTGTTCACAATTTTGCCCATCTTGGCAAGATGAATTTTGACTATTATTTGAAGAATTCACATCTTCCTGAACATAATCCTCTAACTGAAAGTCTTCTTCGGATAAACCGGCTTTCATATCAATCGTAGCAACGGTCATTTTGATTTTTAACATATCACTGCCATTATATACTTCCACCTTATTCATTTTATAATGATCATCAACCGTTACTTTTTGATAAACCAAATCCGAGTTATTTGGATAATGAACCTTCGAGCGAATCACATATTTTCCATCCATTTCTTCTAATGTAGATTCCGCATCATTTTCCATATCCGTTACAATCGCCTTTAATAAATAAGATTGACTACTATTATCTGGCCATTCGCTTTGAAATTTAAAACTTTTGTTCAAAGACGGCGTAATGACATAAACACCATCTAAATTTCGTAAAATAATCTGCTCATGATTATTGGTTTGATTAACCAAAATAACCTTATAAAAATTATCTTTCAAATAATTGGCCTCTACACTATAAGTAAAAGTATCCTCATCACTATAAATTTCCATAGTTCCCTTTAAAATATAACTTTTAGAATTATGAACCGTATTAGTAAACTCTTTAATCACATCCCCGACTTCTTTTTTACCGCATCCACTTGTTAAAAGTAAAATTCCGAAACACAAGCAAAGAAACTTCTTCACTCTTAAACCTCCCTTTTCTACTGAAATATATGAAGCAAGATAAAAATTATTCATGTATAAAAAAGGAAATTTCGTTCAAACTAAAAACAAAAGAAAGGATTGAAAGAAATGGAAATATTACAGAAAACTTGTTTAGTATTTACCTTAATTGGAGCAATAAACTGGGGATTAGTTGGACTATTCGATTTTAACTTAGTAACTGCACTCTTTGAAGAATCGAGCATGATTGTCAAACTCATCTACGATATTGTTGGAATTTGTGGACTAGTAAACATCATGTTATTATTTAAACATTATACAGACAATCCAATAAAATAAAAGAATCTAGAAAAGAATGATCATCGAATAAAAGATGCATCAAACATTTTCTAGATTTTTTTAAAAGATATTCACGATTTGATCATCGACCACATCAATGTCCATCGCTGCTGGCTTCTTAGAAAGACCTGGCATAGTCATAATATCTCCCAAATAAACAACAATAAACTCTGCACCTGCCGACACATGCAAATCTCGAACAGTCACGGTAAAATCTTTGGGATATCCAAGTTTGTTTTTATCATCACTCAAAGAATATTGAGTTTTGGCAATACATAATGGAAATGTTTGATAATACTGATTCATCCAGACTAATTTTTTCTTTGCCTCTTCACTATAAATTACCTGACCTGCATGAAAAAGATGGTGACATACTTTCTCAATCTTCGTTTCAATCGAATCCGTGTCTTGATAAAGAAGTTGTAACGAAGGTTGTTGATAAGAAAGCAATTCTTTAGCCAATTCAATCGCTCCAGCCCCGCCTTTAGCATGGACCTCATTGACAATACAAACATGCCCTGATTTTTGAACAAAGTCTTTCACATATTGAATTTCAACATCCGTATCCGTTTGATAACGATTTAAAGTAACCACATAAGAAACTTTCAACAAATCTAAATTTTCCATATGCGCTTGTAAATTTGAAATACCTCTCTTGAGTGCCTCTAAGTTTTCAACAGAAATTTGTTCAAGAGAAACACCTCCATGATACTTTAGGCCTTTAATCGTTGCAACCAATACCACTGCACTCGGTTTAAAATGATTTTTTCGACAGACAATATCGAAAAATTTAAATCCACCCAAATCCGAACCAAAGCCAGCTTCTGTAATGACCAGTGGAGATATTTTTCTAGCTAGCTGAATCGCCCGAATGGAATTCACTCCTGGAGCAATATTGGCAAAAGGTCCACCATGAACCAAAACCGGATTTTCTTCTAAAGTTTGAACCAAATTGGGCTTCATAGCATCTTTTAATAAAGCCAAAACACTTCCCGTCACTTTTAAATCTTTCGCATAGACAAACGCACCATGGATATTTTTCGCAACAATAATTTGATCTACTCTTCTTCGCAAATCATCCATATCTTTACTTAAACAAAAAATGGCCATAATTTCACTAGCAGCAGTAATAGTAAAGTGTTCCATTCGCTCGATTCCATTTGCTTTACCACCCATGCCAACAAAAACATTGCGTAAAGCTCGGTCATTCATATCCATCGTTCGTTCAAAATAGATTTCATTGACATCGATTTCCAATTCATTACCTTGCTTGATATGATTATCAATCATGGCACTAATTAAATTATTGGCACTCGTAATTGCATGAAAATCTCCATTAAAATGGAGATTAATATCTGCCATCGGAAGTATTTGAGCATAACCACCACCAGTAGCGCCACCCTTTACACCAAAAACAGGCCCCATCGATGGTTCACGTAAAGTAAGTAAACTCTTGACACCTAATGACCAGAAAGCATCATGTAAACCTATGGCAACAGTCGTCTTTCCCTCACCAAGTGGAGTAGGATTAATCGCCGTAACCAAAATGACACGCCCCTCTTCTCCATGATCAAGATCTTCTACTTTCGCTTTATACTTTCCATAAAGATACAACTGACTTTCTGAAATCTCTAATTTTTTGGCAACATCACGAATATCTGCCATTTTTTTCTCTTGTGCAATTTCGTAATCAGGTTTCATAAGAATCCCTCCTTACACCATCATATCATTTAAAAAAGAAAAAAGAAATTTGTTTTTCAATTTTTTTTATCCTTCACTAATGCTTATACGTACTTTTGAAGATACCACATAATTGACACGCGGATCATCACTTTCAATCACCACATCAACATCATAATCTCCCGCACTATATCCAGCTAAATCAATATAAGCAGAAATATTATCCGCATTGATAGCATCAATCACCGATTGAACACCCTTCACTTGAATTGGTACAGAAGTACTTCCCACTAAGTTCACTTTCAAACCATTTCCTAAATTTCGATAGCCAATATTGGTAATATCTAAAGTCTTTTGTTTTTCATCTCCAAAGCTAACGACAACGCGTGCATTCGATTCACTCATATGACGAACACCATTTGGTTTATTCAAAGTCACATTATAAGTTTTTGCGCCATTATTTCCTTGGTTCGTGACATCAATCACCGCCGTAATACTATGAATTTCATCAATAATGGATTTTTCTCCATAAATCGTTAAAGAATAACTGCTCTTTCCATTAATTGTAATAGATGAAATCGCTTTTCCAGTAATTAAATCTCCAGTCGCCAATACTTGAATTGGAACGACAGTCGAATAAGTACCAAGAGTAATGGATCCCGTAATTGTCTCTGGAACAATTTCAATATTATCTAACTTTCTTCCATCGGAATCATAAGCAGCAAGCGGAATATCTGAAACATCGTAAGTACCTGCATCAGAATATTTTTGATTACTTAAATCAACCAAAGCCTTAACGGTTGCAACTTGACTTAAAGCATCACTGCTTCCTTTAATCACCACTTCCGTTTTATCCAAAGTCACTTGATCAACACTCAATTTATTATCCAATTTATTTTCATTTAAAAGTTCATATGAAACATTATTCCATACTTGGCTTTCTTTCTTTTTAATGGTCACCGTAACATAAGAAGGATCCAATTTATAACTGATATTATCCACCGTTTGATTATAAGAAAGAGGAACTCTAACAGGAGAATTACTATCTTCATAATCTGTTAAATCTAAAACCACATCATGTTCTCCCAATTGCTTAGCTAAATAAATCGAACTTTTTCGACCAGTTAAAATAATATCAACTTGATCAACCAACCCTTCCACAACATAAGCTTCTTTATTGTATAATACTTGAACAGGTTGATTCGATAAAATTTCAGCCTCATTTTCTACTAAAGTAATCACTTGAGAATCAACTAAAAAGAAAATGCCAACTGCAAAAAACAAAGAGAAATAAAGAAGAACATGAGGTCGATTTAAAAACTTTTCAACTCCACCTGGATTGGACTTAAATCGCTCCGAAAAATGATAGATTACACGACTAATCGGCGTAATAAGAAAACGATCCAATATTTGATAAATCGCAAGGAAAATATGTCCTATTTTTTTCAAAATTTTACTCATTTTCATCTTCCTCCTCGCGATGAATATCAGCTTCATAGAACACTTCTGTCTTTGGCTTTAATTCATCCATCAGTTTCATACGAAATTCATCTAACGTCAAATTATAATCCAAATCTCCATTGCTAGCGATACTAATAC
>CANQAU010000053.1 GCA_947588935.1 uncultured Bacilli bacterium | reverse complement strand
TCTAATAGAGGTGAGAAAGTGAAAAATATTATTCCTTATCAAAAAGAGATTTCTTTTGGAACCAAAATTGCCGAAATTACGAGTATGTCTTTAGAGCAAGAAGTTGTTATCGATCCTGGAGAAGTTCATGGCGATTTTCTTGTGTCCGGAGATTATAAGACACACGCGATTAGTGTCAATCGTGATCCTTTTCATTTTAAAATTCCTTTTTCGATTACCATTCCCGATGATGTAGATGAAAAGAGTGTTCGTTTTGAAATTACGGATTTTTCTTATGATATGAAAGATGAAGAAACCATTTCGGTTTTTATTGAAGTATCTTTAGAAGGTGAAGAAAAGGAAAAGAAAGAAGAGGATGTGGATGAACGAGGTGTTTTGGATTTGATGGAGGAAATGAATCTAGAAGTGGAAGAGGTTTCATCGGTGGAAGAGATGGATGAGCAAAAAAAACTTGAATTACCGAATGAAATGCCCGTGGAAAAAAACGTAGTGGAAGCATCATCATCCGATGTCAAAGTGCAAGAAGATACCATTATTCATCAGGTAAATCCTATGGATGATAGTTATGCCACTTATCATATTCATGTGGTGGGAGCTGGAGATAGTGTTGAGACTGTTTGCACTATGTATCAAACCAATGCCAATCTGCTAAGTGAATATAATGATTTGAGTACGATGAACATCGGCGATAAAATTATTATTCCAAGCGAAGATGAATAGAAGTTTTGAAGTTCTATCGGATATTTACAAACCGCTTCGTTATACGCTTAAAGGGCATGTGACGATTTTGGAATCGACGAGTGGAACCATCGTTTTAAAACCTAAAGAAAACGATTTGGATTCGCTTTTTTCTTATTTGCGTCGTCGCAATTTTTCGGCACTTCCAAAACTGATTGATAGCAGTCGGGATGGTGTGAATGTTTTTTCTTATATTGAGGAAATGCCCATGCCCAAAGAACAGAAAGCTCAAGACTTGGTGCAAGTGATGGCTTCTCTTCATCAAAAGACATCTTTTTATAAAAATGTTAGTTTGGATACTTATCAGGAGATTTATGAAAATATTGTATCCAATATCCAATTTTTACAGAATTCTTTTCATGAACTTTTTGATTTGTATTTTCAAGAAGTATATCCTTCTCCGAGCCATTATTTATTTTTGCGAAATGCTTCCAAAGTTTTTGCTAGTTTAGAATTTTCGAAACGAGAAGTAGATGATTGGTTCGAACTCGTTAAAAAGGAAAATAAACAAAGGGTTTCCTATATTCATAATCAACTTTGTTTGGATCATTTTTTAAAGGGAGAAGAAGAGGCTTTGATTAGTTGGGAAAAGAGTAAGGTCGATAGTCCCGTTTTGGATTTTGTTCATTTTTATCAAGCGGAGTATTTTGATTTGGATTTTGAAACGCTTTTTCAAAAATATCAAGAGAAATATCCATGGAATGAAGAAGAGAAGAAATTGTTTTTTATATTGATTTCTTTACCTTTTTTTCCACAACTGGAAAATGATGAAATGAAAAATTGTGAAGTCATGCGAAATTTGTTTGATTATGTTTTTAAAACGGAACAATTAATAAGGCCATATTATGCGGTAGAGCAAGATGACGAGTAAAAGAATTTCAATAAAGAGAATGAAAATATTAAATCGAAATGGCAAAATTAAGGTAATGATGACTTGATAGAAGATGAGTAGACAAAGGATTAAAATGGCAAAGACATTTAAAACGCTATTTGGTCCTTTTTTGCGTGGAGGAGGAAAATTCATGTTTATCACCTATCATACTATATGCACTTTTCGTTTTCCTACACTATCCAATCGCCCAGAATATTGGTTGAAATATCTGGTCGAATCTTCTATAATAAAATAAGGAGTAGATACTATGAAGAATCAAAAGGGCTTTGTTTTTATTGAGACAATTGTAGTGGTTTCGGTACTCATTACTTCTTTGCTTCTTTTATATTCTACTTATATTTCCATTAGTAATCAGGATCGAACGCGTTTAACGTATGATGATGTGGGTTATTTGTATCGGACTTATTATGTGAAAAAATATTTTTCAAGTCAACGCATTGATCGGATTTTACATAATTTGAGTGATGAAGATCGAGCAGATAATATGAACTATGTCATTTCTTTTGGGTGTGGAAATGGAGACATTTTTGATGATTATGAAAAGGAAAATGGATTTTGTGAATTGATGAGTCAGGAGTTGCATATTTCAAATATTTATGTCACTTATAAAGATTTATCTTCACTACAGAATTGTACGAATCAGGAAGGACTGTGTTCTGTTTTTTCTCGGGTAAATGCGCAACTTGGATCCTATTTAAAGACCATTGGTCTTGGAGAAGGTGAAGGTAGTGGAAATTACCGGATGATTGTGGAATTTCAAGAAGATGGAAAAGGAAATGCTTGTGAAGATGAAGAACATTGTCATTATTATTTTTCAACGGTTTTAATAGGTGATGATGTATGAATAAAAAGGGGATTACTTTGATTGAATTTATTGTAAGTATTGCATTAGTTGGCATTGTCATGATTTTTCTTTTTAATTTGCTTTTGGATGTACAATATACTGCTAAAAATGGCAATTATGCGAAAGAAAACCAATTGAATCGGGCGAGTATTCTGCGCGAAGTGATGTATGATTTTACGCATTTGGGATTGGTTGGGATGACGGATACGAGTACGTATATCAATTTGACTTTAAATTTTAAATTTCAAGATGGTAGTGAAAAAACACTGACCGTGAATAAAGATTATGTTCTTTATGGAACGGAAAGTGATTATGAAAAGTGGAGTTTAAAGCGTAATGATGATGCGACGGTGTATCAGACTTCTTGTGTAGAGTATCATTTTGAAAATGCTCCTTGTTGTACGGATTGTGCAGAAGAAACTTGTTCGGATTACTTTTATTTTCATGTTCGAATTCCAGTTTTAATTTCGAAAGCGAATGATAATGCGATTGATGATTTGGAACTTTTTTATATTGGTAAAAGTAGCGATATTAATCGTGGAAGTTTTCCATCCAAGTCGTTTTTAGGGTATGAGAGTAATACTTGCGTACAGTAAGAAAAATAAGGAAAGATGAATGGGAATACTATAGATTCGACCTTTTAAAAAAGAGATGTAAGAAATGGGCGTACCGGTGATGATGCTTCTTATTTGAGTATGAATGCTGAGTCCTCCAAAACTGGTAAAGATGAGGGCGAAAACGACTTTGAACCATAATGAAACCGGCAACGTTTTTAAAGCATAGAGTCCTTGGGTTAATTCTAAAAAGCCTTTGATGATTGTATTGAAAAGTGGATTTTGAATATTTAGGCAAGTGGATACGGTCAGATAAAAGGCAATGGTTCCTAAAATGGTGATGAGGATATTCATGGAACTGGCAATACTGGTGGTTAAAACGCTTCCGAAATTTTCTTTTTCTTTTTGAATTTGGATGATGGAAGTGGTGATGGCTTTGGGGCGAAGGAGAAAAGCTAAAATGAAGTTGGCAAGATAATGTGTGATGATGAGGAGCCAAATGATTTTGGCGTTTGGAAATAATTGGGTGTACATGGTTATTAAAAAAAGAGGGTTTTCAAAAAACGTGAATTTGATGAAGTGATTGGCGTTTTCCGTGGTGATTTTGTTTGTTTCTAACATTTTTTTAATGAGAATGGCACTTGATGGTGTGCCAGATAATAAACTCATGATGAGAATAAAAATTCCATATTCGTTTGTCTTCCAAATTTTTTGCCAAGGTCGAGATAATATTTTGGCTAGCAGTTCGGGAAAATGGGCATAGATGAGTAAATCACTTAGAATAAACATGGGAAAAAGAGAGGGGAAAATGTTGTTTAACCAAAGTTCGGTTGCAAATAAGATGGCCTTTTTGACTTCTTGTTGATGAAATAATATCCAACTTAAAAAGAAGAGTAAACCAAAAAGAGACAGGAAATTTTTTTGTTCTTTATTCATAATTGTTTCCTTTTTCTGATATAATGAATTTGAAGGTGATACACTTGATTACTACATATTATGAAAAATTTAAGAAATTCATGAAAGAAAATATTTTCTTTTTTCTTACCCTTCTTTTGATTGTGTTTCTTTTTCATTTTGAATTACCTTATGTGATTTATACGCCGGGAGGAGCTATTGATTTAAGTGAACGCGTTTCGGTTGAAAATGGCTATTCTTCGGAAGGGTCTTTTTCAATGGCATATGTGTCCATGGTTCGTGGAAGCATTCCTTTTTTGCTTTTGTCTTATGTGATTCCGGATTGGGATATTGTTCCGACGGAGTATTTAAAAAGTGAAAATGAATCGTTGGATGAGATGATTGAAGCTGATCAGATTTCGCTCATTCAAGCTCAAAATCATGCCGTTTATGCAGCTTATAAACTAGCGGGAAAAGAAGTTGTGGTGACCAAACAAATTCAACATTTGGTTTATATTAGTGAAGATGCGGATACGGATTTGGAGTTGTTTGATCAGATTTTGGAAATTCATCATCAAAAGATTGAAAATTTGGATTCGATTCGTCAGATTGTTTCTAAAATGCAGGTAGGAGACGAGGTCGAGATTTTGATTGTGCGTGATGGAAAGGAAATGACGAAGCATGCTAAAGTGTATGAGACTAGCGATGGCTTAAAACTGGGAATTAGTATTACGACGACATTTGAGTATGATACGGACCCGGATGTTTCCATTACTTTTAAAAAGACAGAATCCGGACCGAGTGGTGGATTTATGACTTCCCTTTCTATTTATAATTCGTTGGTTTCGGAAGATATTACCAAAGGACGAAAGATTATTGGAACGGGAACCATTGATGAGGATGGTACTGTCGGAGGAATTGGTGGGGTGAAGTATAAACTTTTAGGAGCAGTAAGGAAAAAGGCGGACATCTTTTTAGTTCCAAGTGAAAATTATGAAGAAGCTAGACAAGTTCAAGAAGAACGCAATTTACCTATTCAATTAATTTCTGTGGATAGTTTACAAGATGCTATCGAAAAGTTGAAATAAAGCGTATTTGCTTTTTTTCTTGGGGCGCGTTACAATATTCCTACTTTTTTTGGGGGTGTGGACGTGAGAAAAAAACAAGCGGTTGAAAGTTATCTTTCGGAAATTCACAAAGTAATCTTTCAAAAACAAGCCATTGTTGAAGCGTTTATTTCTTATTTTGGAGAAGAATATCGTTCTTTATTTACGGATTTTTCTTCGTTATCCATTCATTTTTATTCTCCATCGAAAGCATATCGTGTTTCACGTTCTCATTTGTATCAAAGTTTAAAAAGAGAGTTGCAGTGTTCCTTTTTTACTGTTTTTTTCCGTGCGTTTTCCATTCCTTTTCGGGTGGAAACGCTTGTAGCGTATTTGAATTGCAAGCAAGAAGTGGAGTTATTGCAAACTTTTTTTGGTGATGCGTTTCTTCAGTCTTTTGATATGTCCTCTTTTTTACAATCTCCTTTGTTTTCTTTCCCACAAAAGGTGGAAGCATATTATCAAACGTTTTTGAACGATTCTTTTGATACGCATGAAGCCTTTTTGAAAGGAATGCATTTTGTGAGAGCACATTTCGATGATTTTGCTCAAATTTTTTCTTTGTATTCGCAGTATGAACGGGTGATTGAGGCTTTTTCCCATTTTCATCATGAAGGGGCGAAGATGGTCGATTCCTTTTATTTTGAAAATCCGTCGTGGCGTGAAAAACTCTTTGCAAGCGATTTTGTTCGGAGTTGTAATGGAGCGCTGCAAGGTAGAGAGATTACGACTTCCCGTTGGTCCATGGTGGCGATTAGTCTTTTTGCACCATTACAAGTATTAGTTCATGAACTGGGGCATTATTTTTTGAATGATGTGGTTTGCGCATTTCCGGATCAAAATTTTTTTTCTCTCTTTTTTGGACTTCGTAAGGAGTATCATTTACAGGGAATTTTTGAATACGATCATTTACCTCAAATGATTACCATGGAAGCTTTTCATGAATATTTTATTCATGAAGTTATGAAGCAACCTTCGATGCAAGTGTTTTCTTCTTTTCCTTATTTACTGGATTCTTTTTCTTCTTATGATAAATTAGCGTATGGTATTCAATTATTTATGGATCGTTTTGAACCTTTAATGAAATATGCAACCATGCATCACATGCCAAAACTGGTTTGGGAAGTGGTCGGGCACAGTTATTTTGAAGAATTTTGTCATTTATGCTATCAAGTGTATTATACCAAGGGTGAAATGTCTTTGGAAAGAAAAGAAAAGTTTCAATCTTTGATTGGTTTGATGGAGGAACATGCGAAAATGTATTTTGTAGGTTATGAAGATGCTGTTCATTCTTATCTGCAATCTTGTCAGATGAATGGACAAACGGTACGGGTTTTAAAACCGGGTATGGATGCTCTTCATAAGCAAGAACAAGTGATTCGTGATACCCTTTTAAAATTGTAGTGTTTTTGGCAATGTGTTGACAATTTTTTTTGAAAGTTCCCATTTTACATGGTATACTTTGATAAGGTGAAGGTTATGGCAAAATATGATGAATCATCTATCAAAATCTTAGAAGGCTTAGAAGCCGTTCGGAAACGTCCTGGAATGTATATTGGTTCTACGGATAAACGGGGACTTCATCATTTAGTATGGGAAATTGTGGATAATGCAATCGATGAAATTATCAATGGATATGGAGATACCATTAAAATTACGTTGCACCGAGATGGAAGCATTACCATTTTGGATAATGGACGTGGCGTACCGATTGGAATGCACGCAAGTGGAAAAAGTACACCAGAAGTTATTTATACCATTTTACATGCTGGCGGAAAATTCGAAGAAGGCGGTTATAAGGTCAGTGGAGGTCTTCATGGGGTCGGTGCAAGCGTTGTAAATGCTCTTTCGACGTTTATGGATGTCACAATCTACAAAGAAGGAAAGATTAGTAATATTCGTTTTGCTAACGGTGGAGAAGTTGAAATTCCTTTAAAAACGATTGGAGAAACGAAGAAAACGGGAACGATGGTGACGTTTCTTCCTAATGCCGAAATTTTTAAAAATTGTAGTTTTTCTTATACAACAATTTGTGAACGGATGCAAGAGAGTGCTTTTTTGCTTTCGGGTGTGACGATTGAAGTTCTTGATGAAGAGGATAAAAAAGAAGCAAAATTCCATTATGAAAATGGACTTGTGAATTTTGTAGAGTATATTCATGAAGGAAAAAATACTCTTCATCCGGTCATTCATTTTGATGGGGTCAAAAATGGTGTTGAAGTTGAAATTGCCATGCAGTATTCCGATTCTTACAATGAAAATATTTTATCTTTTGTTAATAATGTTAAAACGGGCGATGGGGGAACGCATGAAGTTGGATTTAAAACAGGAATTACCAAAGCGTTTAATGACTATGCTCGGAATAATGGAATTTTAAAAAAGGAACAGGGACTCGATGGGGCGGATGTTCGAGAAGGTTTATCGGCCGTGATTTCTTTAAAAATTCCAGAAGCACTTTTACAATTTGAAGGACAGACGAAAGGGAAGTTGGGAACACCGGAAGCGCGGAGCATTACGGAAAGTATTACTTATGAGCATTTGA
>CANQAU010000052.1 GCA_947588935.1 uncultured Bacilli bacterium | reverse complement strand
TGTTTTTAGTCATATCAATAAGCCATTCAGATATAATTTCTTTTTTTGAAATATTAATTTCAAATCCATATGAATATAATTTATCGTTCAAAGCAATTTCATATTCAAAATATGAATCTTCATTATTTAAAACTTTTGAACCTCTATAGTATAAATTATTTATTAAAGTTCCAACGCCTTTACCTATAATAATTTGTGCCATACCTAATGCCTGAATCAAATTTGATTTTCCAGATCCATTCGCTCCAAACATTCCAGAGAATTTTAATATTTTGTGTTTCCCAATTTCTACAATATGATTATCATTACTTCTAACTTTACCAGCTAATAAAGAAAAATGCTGTAAATCTTTAAACGATTTAAAATTTTTTACCTTAAACCCTATTAACATTTCTCTTCCTCCTATTATACTTTCATTATATTATAATTTTTCTCATGTGAGAAGACTATTATACACTTTTTTTGCATATTTTCAAGTTTTTATGTGATTTTTTCACATTTAATGGTCATTTTAACTATTTTATACATTAAAAAAGTAAATCATTTGAGTTGATCTACTTTTTTGATTTTATCTTTTTTTATTTTTTCTGATAGCAATGATCCCAATACTTACAGCAATAATTCCACCTGCTACAATGGCGATGACGATTCGATAATCAATCGTTTTGTTTTTATCTGCTTCTTCTTTGGTAGTTGTTTCTTTATTGCTTGTAGCTGGTTTGCTAGCAGATGGCATTTTCTCACTGGTGCTTGGTTTTTGTTCTTCACTCGTTGTTTGATTATCTTTTTGCTCTTCTGTATTTGTGTTTGTGCTTGGATTCGTTGTTGTTGGACGATTGGTTGAGCTTTGATTGGTAGAACCACCAGAAGTTACATTATTTGAAGTATTTCCATTGGTACTTTGGCTTGGTGTTTCTTGATTTTGTGGAGTGTCTGGTTCATTTGGTGTATTTGGTGTATCAGAAATACTTGGATTTTGTGGTTCATCCGGAGTTGTTGGTTCTTGTTGTGGCTCATCTGGAGTACTTGGATTTGATGGTGTATCTGATGAACCTGGTTTTTCTTCAGGTGTTTCGGTCTTTTTCGTAATCCATGTAACATCTACCGTAGCAGTACCAATGTTTCCAGCATCATCCTGAAATTCAAAAGTAAAGGTACCATTTTCATTAAATGTATAAGTTGTTTTTCCGTTGTTATTTAATACTTTTACGGTTTCGCTTGGAATTAAGGTAACGGTTACTGGATCTTCGGTTTTGGTTGAATTACTATAGATAAATTGTGCTGTTGGAGCAATTTTATCAATCCAGTCCACTTTAATATTTGTTTTACCAATATTTCCAACTTCATCTTGATAAGTTAGTTCAATTTGATCATTATCTTCAAACGTTAATGTATGTGAACCATCTTCGTTTGCTTCTAACATTACATTTCCATTTAGTAATTTTACTCGTTCATCAAAAGAAACTCTTGCAATCACTTCTTGATTTGTTTTCTTTTCGGTATTAAAAGTTATCGTTGCTTTTGGAGCTGTTTTATCAATCCAACTAACGGTTGCAGTTGTACTTCCTGTGTGTCCGAAGTCATCTGTAAATTCAAAGGTGAAAGTACCATTTTCTTTAAAGGTGTATTCATTTTTTCCATCATTATTGGTAATGGTAATATGTGAACTTTCATTTACTAGTCTGGCAACGACATCTTGGTTGGTTTTTCCGGTAGTACTATAAGAGATTCCAGCGATTGGTGATAAGTCTTTCGTGCCATCATGATATAAGTTAATCATGGCAGCTGTGATAAAGCTACGATTTGTTTGAACTCCGGTTAAACGAATGTATTGCGCTTTGGTTGATTCGAAAGAAACTTTCTTTGAATTTGTATCATTTTCCCAATTTGTAGATTCTACAACGGTTTGCCAATTTTCATTGTCTAAACTTACTTCAATTTTAGCACTTAGAATGCGACCATTGGTTCCTGTTGCTTCTGGAATAGGGAAATATTCTAATGCTGATAGATAGAATGGTTGATCTAATTTAATGGTAATGTATTTTTCTGGGTCGTTTCCATTCCAATCAGAATGCCAACTGGTATAAAGGTTTCCATCAATGGTGTTGGTAGCATATCTACCGCGTCCTGCTGCTTCAGTGGATACTTTTTCAATGGATAAGTGAGAAACTGGAATGTATTTTTCGGTTTCCATTTGTTTTTCATCTGTGAAGGTAAATGTCATGACTTCACTTGGTAGATTGGTTTCATGGGCACCGATTCGAATTTGAACTTCTTTATTGCCAGTTAAATCTGGTGAAGCACTTTGATAAGAGGTCCAAGGATCTGTTTCTTTTAAACGCCATTCGGTGTAAGATTCTACCCCAACCACACGATTTTCTAGGTCATTTCCATAATACGTGCTAGGTAATTCATATTTTTGAATATCAATGTGATAGAGGTTTTCTTCTTCGTAGTTTAATCCTTCAATGTGAACATAAATGTCATTTTCCGCTGTAATTTTTTGAAGTTCTTCTTTTGTAAGTAAATGTGCATGTTCTTCATTTGGTGCAAAGGATACTTTTGTCCACGTTTGTTTGCCATCAATACTATAATCCCAACGAATTCCTGAGTCATTAAAACGATCTGCTAAAACGATCTTTCCGGCATTTTCTCCATCAAATGAGAAACTTGCAAGTTCTGGATTTGAAATACCAAGTAGATATTTTGCTTCCTGAGTAACTGCTTGAACTTGAATGGTTTCATTTGCAGTTGCTACGGAAGCTTCTTCAAGTGCTCTTGTTTGATCTAAAGATAATTGGAATTGATAAGATACTGAAGAAAGGTTTTTATTAATTTCACGAAGTAAATGATACATTGGGTATGGATAGTATTTTAATGCTGCAATGATTTCTTGAGCAAGTTCATAATAATCTTTTTCGGTTTTTGATGAATCCATCCGATAAGTTTTAATTAATCCATACCATGCATCAATATTGAGTGGCTCACTTTTTAAAGAGGTACGATAAACTTCATATAATTTATTGATATCATTTTTATAGACATCTGCTAACATGTAATTAATTCTAGATGCTTGATAGTTATCAAAATCATTTAAGGCTCCTTGAGCAAGAAGAATGTAGGTAACAATTCCTAGGTTATCATCACCGGTTAAATACTCTTCATCTCCCCAACCAAGAGGCATTCTTAGTGATAAGGTTTCGGTTTTTCCGGATAGTGACCAACCCGATACATCATTATCAATGGTCCAGTAGCCATCTCCATTTTCATTTTTCCGATAGTAAATTAAAGCAGCGTGTCCTGGTTGACTAATTACAGAGGATGGTGTTCCATGAACGGCACGAATATTTGAACCAATCTTCGAAATTCCTCCACAAACGGCTCCGTTATCTATATTCATCCATAATTTCACGAGTCCTGGTCGGAATGTTACGCCGTAATCTAGGAAGTTTCCATATTTTTCGCTCCACATTTCTTTATTTTTTTCATCGTGATATTCTGGTTTCATATAATCTGGCCAGATGTATTTCATATAGTGATGAGGTTGTAAGTATTCTTCTTCTTTTCCTGGATGGGCATCAATTTCTTTTTGGGTATAATCATATAACCATAAAATTTCTTCATCATCGATGATGTTATTTAAAATGAAACGCATTTCTTCTACTTTTAAAGATTCAAACCATCCAGTATGATCTTGATTTTTGGATACAACAAATTTATCTGCTAAGTGCATTTCTTTATAGATTTTATATCTTTCTACTGCATTTGAACCATTTTCTTCTTGACTTGGGTCCATCCATAATGCTACACGCGTAGAATGAGTTAAAGATAAGGTAATAGCCATTCTTTTATATAGATCTCCTAAAACGGTTCCATATTTGGTTTTGGTTGTGATATTAAAATCACTTGCATACGCATGATATAAATCTGATAAAACATTTAAAGATTCTAAATAGCTTCCATCTGGTGTTCCACCAACTAAGTATAAGCGAAGAATATCTACGTTATCCATTAACCAAGAAAGGGTTTCTCGGTGAGCGGAATTATTTTTGACATAGGCATTTAATGTATATTGACCAACACTTCTTACAAGTTCTCTTTGAAGTAATGTTTTTTCAAATTCTCCAGTTATTGGTGCATTTTGGTATTTCGTTTTGATGATTTCATCATATTCTTCTAGTGTTTTGGTGGCATTTACTTCTTTATAGCTTGCTTTTATTAATTTGGCATCTGCCCATACGGAGTGATCGTTTCCATTTGCTCCATTGGCATCTGCATATAAACGCAAGTATTTTGCTCCTTGGATGTCAACTTTAGCAAATACAGCTTGATCATTACTCATCATGGCTTTTGGATCGCTATCGGTTTTTAAATCCCATGTATTTCCATCTTTGGAAGTGTAGATATAAAATTTGACACCATTTCCACGATTTCCAGAAGTTTGATTGACTCCATAGTATGTCGTAAAGTAGGCAAAGTCTTGATATTCTGTTAAATCGATATCAATGGTGGATGTTGCATGAGCCCAAATTCCTTTTTCAAATGGAAAATAAGAACCATCCATTTTTAAAGTTATCGGCGTATTTGAGGAAGTGGTATCTCGAAGGATTTGGCCCCATCCCGTATTTGCTTTATAAAATTTGATATCCGATACATAGACAAAATCCGTTTCCGCATTGGCTAAATAAGTGCCAATATTTACGTTATAATATTCTTTTCTATTTTTATTTGTTAAATAATCATAATAATCTACTGCAATTAGCATTGTGCATATCAGTAGAATACTAATCATTATTAATGTTATCTTATTATTTTCTATTCTCTTTACCATAAAACCTCACCCTTGGCGGTTATTATATCTAATTTTTATCAAACTTTCAATCATGAAATGATATATTTATTATATTTATATTCTTCATGAAAAAAGAAGAAATTAATAAAATTTCTTCTTTTCTTGACATTTTTTTACATTTTATATGTTGTTATCAGTTTTTCGGCTACTTTGATTCCATCAATGGCCGATGTGACGATTCCTCCTGCATAACCGGATCCTTCTCCACATGGATATATTCCTAAAATATTTGTTTCTAAGTCGGTATTCCTTATTATTCGGATAGGTGAAGACGTTCTACTTTCGATTGCTGCTAAAATGGTATCTGGGTTATCAAATCCTTTAATTTTGGTGCCAAAATAAGGAATGGCTTCTCGTAAAGATTGTTCGATATATTCCGGAAAAAGGCCACAAATATTTTGATATTCTACACTTCCTTTGGTTTGCAGGATATCTTGATTTATGTGAGTTGTTTTTTGGTTGTTTTGAAAATCAATCCAACGTTGTACAGGAATTTTTCCGTTCGCTAATTGATATGTCTTTTTTTCTAATTCTTGTTGATAAGTGACTCCATCGAGTGGATTCGGTCCAAAATCGTTTTTTGTAATCGTTACGACAATGGCACTATTGGCAACCTTTGAGTCGCGACTATGATTGCTCATGCCATTGATGGCCAAATGATTTTTTTGGCTAGATGCATTTACTACATATCCACCTGGGCACATGCAGAAAGAATAGACTCCCCTTTTCATTTTTGTTGTATAGGTTAGTTTATAACTTGCGTTAGGAAGAAAATCTTTATATTTTCCATATTGATTTTCATTGATGACTTCTTGGGGATGCATGATTCTAATTCCTATTGCAAACGGTTTTGATTGGATTTCTAATCCTCGATCATATAGCATTTGAAAGGTATCTCTTGCACTATGACCAATTGCTAGAATTAAATGTGAACAACTTTTCCATTCTTGATGGTTTATTTCAATTTTTTCTAGTTTTTGATCTTTTATTTCTAAATCTGTTAATTTGGTATCAAAAAGAAATTTTCCGCCCATTTGTATAATTTTATCTTTGATGTTGATGACCACTTCTCTTAACAAATCGGTTCCTATATGGGGATTTTGAAGATATTCGATTTCTTTGGGAGCTCCATTTTCAATAAAAATTTCGAGAACTTGTTGTTTATAATTTTGTTTATCTTTGATTTGGGTATTTAACTTTCCATCTGAAAAGGTTCCTGCTCCTCCTAAACCAAATTGAACATTACTTTCTTCCTTTAACATGCCAGTGTTCCAAAATGTGTTGACATCTTCGATGCGTTGCTGCATGTCTTTTCCACGTTCTAGGATAATTGGATGGTAACCATATTTTGATAAGATATAAGCTGCAAATAAACCAGCTGGACCACTTCCGATAATGTAAATTTCACTTTCTAATGGTTGAGATCCTCTGTTTAATTTTTTCTCTTGTTGTTCTTCAACCCAAAAAATATTCTCCTCTTTTTTTAATTGGTAATCTTTTTCTTGTTTTAAGATGACGTCTACTTCGTATACATAATATATTTGTTGTTTTTTTCTAGCATCTATCGACTTTTTATGAATCATGATGTTTTGAATGGCATTTTCTTTGATCTTTAATCTTTCTCTTACTTTTTTATGTAAATTTTCTGTGCTATCCTTTTGAACTTCAATTTTTATTTGTCTAATTCGAATCATGTCCAACCTTGCTTCCTGCAATTAAGCCACTCATCCAAGCAAATCCTAAATTATATCCGCCACAATCGCCATTTACATCTAATAATTCTCCAACTAAATATAAGTTTTTGACAATTTTTGATTCCATTGTTTCTGGGTTTATTTCATCTAGAGGTATTCCACCGCTGCATACTTGGGCATTTTCAAAACCGTTTGTTTCTTTGACTTCAAAAGGAAATTCTAATATTAAAGATGCTAGATCATAAAAGTTTATTTGTTCTTTTTTTGTATCTTTTTTTATATTGGCAATTTTTTGAAGGTAATTTCCTAATTTGTAATTTAAAAATCCATCTAAGACATCCGAAATTGGTTTTTCAAGACTTTGTTCTTGGAGCCATTTTGCAAAAGATTTTTTATCATTTTGAAACCATGGAGCAAAGTTAATGAGTATTTTTTCTTCTGTTCCTTGGTGTAATCCTTGGGCAACCAATCCACTTAAATTATATACGCATATTCCGCTGATTCCATAGTTTGTACATTGTAGTTCTCCTGTTTCTACTTTTCGGATTGTGTTTTTTTCCATTAATGTTAACGTTACGTCGGTTCGGACTCCTTCCCAATCTTTGTAATCCGTCCGGGTCCCTTTTATTTGTACCAGAGAGGGAAGGACATCGATGATATGATGTCCGAGTTTTTTAGCAAGTTCATAACCGTTTCCATCTGAACCCGTTTTGGAACATGCCTTTGATCCAGTTGCGAGAATGATGGCATCGGCAATATAGGTTTTTTTTGAGGTGATGATTGTAAATTTTTCTTCTTTTTGAATTTCTTTCACATAGGTATCGGTGAGAAACTCTACATCCATTCTCTCAGCCGTTTTGGTTAAGGCATTTAAAATGGAAATGGCTTGATTTGACATCGGATAATAATAACCATTTTTCTTTTTGGCAATAATTCCTAAACTTTCAAAAAATGGTAATACGAAGTTTGTCGCCTGATTTAAAATGGTTTGGAGATTTGTTTTGTTTTGGCTATGATAGTGTTCGATTGTTTGATCTTCATTCCAAAAATTACAGTGACCATTTCCGGTTAATAACAACTTTTTTCCGCATTTGGGATTTCTTTCGATTATTTTAACATGATGATGTTTGGCACAAGCAATGGCAGCGGTAAGTCCTGAGGCGCCTCCTCCGATGATAATAACATTCATGCTCTTTCTCCTCCTTATAAAAAAAGACTTGATTTATGACAAGCCTTGATATTTTGCTAATGTGCGATAAAGAAGTAATAGAAGTGTAAAAAATTTTGCCGTTCCTATCCGGCACTTAGGGCTGTGT
>CANQAU010000051.1 GCA_947588935.1 uncultured Bacilli bacterium | reverse complement strand
GCTTGAATCATTTCCCGAGCTTCTCTTTTACTGGAACAAACTTTTTCATAAACTAATGCATCCACTAAATTTTGACCTTCCAAAAGAGAAATATGAGGAACATCTTTAAAACTTTGAAAAATTTCTTCACAAGTTAAAGAAGTAATTTCTTCACTAAATAAAGCAGAACTAATTTTTTCAGCTTTCCGATATTCCTCTTCTCCATGAAGGAAAGTAATCACTTCCTTAGCAAGTCGCTTCTGAGCAATACGTTTTTCCGGTTGTTCTTGATGTTTTTTCATCACTTCACCAATCTCATCAAAAGTTAAAAAAGTAAACTTTTTCAAATAATCTTCCATCATAACATCTTCAAAATGAAGCATATATTGATATAACTCATAACTAGAAGTCATTTCTAGATCAAGCCACAAAGCATTTCCATAACTTTTTCCTAATTTGTTTCCATTAGAATCCGTCGTCAAAGGCATCGAAAACGCATAAACCTCTTCATTATTCAACTTACGGATTAATTCAATTCCCGTCGTTAAATTTCCCCATTGATCTGAACCGCCAAATTGGAGCGTCACACCATACTGATCATGCAAATGTTTAAAGTCATATCCTTGAATCAACATATAAGAAAATTCAGCATACGAAATACCAATATCCAACTGACGTTTTACTAAATCCTTATTGAGCATATAATTAACATTAATATATTTTCCTACATCGCGTAAAAAATCGATAAAATAAACATCGCAAAACCAATCATAATTATTGACAATCGGAATATCTCCAAAAAGTTTTTGCATTTGGGCTTTAATCTTTTCAAAATTATGTTCAATCACCGCAACATCGGCCTTTTCACGTTCTCCCGTTCCTCTAGGATCTCCAACGCGACCGGTTGCTCCTCCAACTAAAATCATCGGTTTATGTCCAGCTCGTTTTAAACGTTCTACCATCAAGAAAGTGGGAAACTGTCCAATGTGTAAACTCTCCGCAGTTGGATCTGCTCCAATATAACAAACAAGTCCTCCCTCATCTAACTTCTTTTCAAGGTCTGGACTGGAAATATCCTTAATTAATCCCCTTTTCTTTAATTCTTCTGAAAATGTCATTCTATCCCTCCTAAATTACCAAATTTCCATTTTCCATAATCAACATTTCTTCTCCATTTTGAAGTGTTGCGACAATTTTTAAATCTCTGGATCCAACCATAAAATCCACATGCTTCGAAGAAGTATTCATGCCCATCTTTTGAAGTTCTTCCAAAGTTTTTGACTTACCACCTTGAAAACACTCTGGAAAACCGCGACCAATTGCCAAATGACAACTTGCATTCTCATCAAAAAGGGTATCTCGAAACACCAAACCACTTTGATTGATCTTCGAATCAAAATCGACCAAAGCCACTTCTCCCAAAAAATGGCTACCTTCATCCGTTTCAATAATTTGTTTTAACATTTCTTCATTTTTCTTGGCACCATATTCTACAATTTTACCTTTTTCAAAGCGAAGGAAAAAATCTTCAATTTCCACCCCATTATGAAATAAAGGTTTCGTACTATACACAATGCCATTCACACCATCCCGTAAAGGCGTTGTAAAAATCTCTAAAGATGGCATATTGACTATATAATCGGTATCTTTCGCATTTTGAAAGACGTATTGCTCGGGTAACGCAAAGGTAATATCCGTTCCATTTGTAGAAGTATAGTGTAAAGATGAAATAGACGCATCATTAAGCATTTGACAACGAGATGTCAATTTATCAAAATACGCATTCCATGCCAAAATAGGACTACGCTCATGAATCAAACAAATATCCAAAATCTGATTCCATAACGCTTCTTCATCCAAATTTAATTCTTTCGCCCAAGAAGAATTGGCCACTCCCGCAATACACCAAGCAAGACTTCCCTCTTCTTGCTTTTTTCGAAATTCTGTAATCTGACTTTCCATATAATTCGAAAGTTTTGCTAAAAGTCCCATATCTACTCCATCATAAAGATGAAAAATCGGACTCGTCAAAGAAAGAAAAGCACCATTTTGCAAAGCAATTTCATTATATAAATGCCGATCAAGCAATGGGCTTTGAATACACTCCTCGTAAGTAGAAGTTAAATAAAGATCACGAAGCGCCCGTTTATCAATCATCTGAAAATACACCGTAGCTCCAATTTTGGTTGCTTCTTCTTTCACCAAATTCATAAAATCCGCAATATCCGTTATTCCTACCACCAACAAAGGCTGACCTTTTTTGACCTTCAAACAATCCACAACTAAAAATTTTGCATATTTTTGTAAACGTTCTTTCATATTTGCTCCTATCCAAAAAAAATACCTATAACAAAAGGACGGGAAATCCCGTGGTACCACCTTTATTATAAGTATTCCTTATCACTCTTTTTGATAACGGGAAAACCCGATTTAACTCCCAAAACGTAATTTCCAAACATTTCTTGTCTTGCTTTCATCAACCGCAAAATTTCTAAATTTCCAAAATGTTTTTCTAAATTTTGTTCCTCGTTAAATACCCAAATATCCTAACACATTTATTTTTTCGCTACAACTTTTTTTGCTTTTGCTGGCATTTTTGAAGCAGTTGGTTCTTCTTCTAAACGTGTCACAACTTCTTTTAAAACTTCCACCGTTTTCTCTTTTAATTCTTTGGCGGCTTTTTCGACAACTGGCGTTCCTTTTTCTTTGGCAATTTCAATAATTTCTTCAGCCTTATCTTTAATTTGACTAGCTTTTTCTTTTGCAATATGAATTGCTTTTTCTTTATCTAAATCTTTTAACTCGGCTTTTAATTCATCGACTTTTTTCAATAAATGTTGTTTGACTTCATCATAATCGATTTGTTTCACTTGATCGATCAACTCATCCATTTTTTCTTTTAATTCTTTTCGGGTTTCACTCCCTTTTTTCGGAGCAAATAAAACACCAAGTCCAACACCAATCATAGCTCCCGTTAAAAACTTTCCAAATTCACCTTTTTTACTCATCGTTATTTTCCCTCTTTCTTTGTGACACGTTTCGTATCATTTTTTGCAAAAACTTTCGAAATAAGATTCATGACGCCTTCCACAACCTTATCCGTGACAAGAACAATCTTATCCGTTGCCGTATCAATAATTTGAAAGACACCATCTAAAGAATGTACTTTTTGATGAACATCCTCCACTAATCTTTCCGCTTTTCCTATAATAAATATAAGACGAACTCCTAAAATAATTCCTACAATCAAGATAATAATTAATAAAATATAAATTACAATTGGTAAAAATTCTAGCCAAAAACTCAAAATGATTCACCATCCTCTCTAGTTTCATACATAGAATCAATTAAATCAAACAAATCATTTTCCAATGTTTCATCCTCTAACTTTTCTTCTATGCTTTTTTGAACTGGTCGATCCAATACCTCTAACTCATCTTGTTTCTTTGGCATTGTTCGCACCGGTTTTTCTTCTATAGTAGATGACGAAGAAGCAACTTTTGACTCTTTTGTAACCGGAATCACTTCATCGGCACTCTTCTCAATAAATTCTTCTAATTTTTCTTTTTTAGGATCTTGCTTCTTTTGTGGATAAAAATCGCGAGCAGGAGTACTTAAGGTTTTTTCAATATCATCTTCTAAGGTTCCAAACGCTTTTCTTCGAACACTATCCACATCAATGACTTTTTTTTCTTCACTTCGAAGAACAATATCTTCTTTTCGATAATTTTTATCAAGCACACCATACACAGGAGAAATCACTGGAGAAGGAGTAAACTTTTTCTTTTCAACCGGTGCAACAGGAGTAACTTCTCTTGGTTTTCTTGCTTGTTCTTTGTAACTTTCATATCCTCTTGGTCTTCCTCGATCAACATCGAAACCAGAGGAACTAGAAACGCGTGTTTTCACTTCTTGCATCCGTTCATAGTTTGGAACATCGACCCGTTCTTCTTTTTTCACTTCATCAAATTCATGTTCATCAAAAACAGGAAAATTAAAAGTAGGTTCCGCTTTAAACAACTCTCGATCACTTAAAGTATCTTCTTCATCGTCTCCATCAAAAGTCATTTTCACGGATTCTTTTTTCTTTAAAGGTTCTTTTTCCTTGATGACTTTCTCTTCTTTTTTTTCTACTGGAGATTCTTCTACTTCTTCATCTTCAAATAATACATTCTTTAACTTATTAATAAGTCCCATGTATTCACCTTCCTCATTTGATAAAATCCATATCGGGTACATCATCATCCGTATATTGATCGTATTGTTCAACCATTTCCAAATAATTGCTCTCACTCTCGGCTGTCTCAAAAATATCAAACTCTAACTCATTCGAATGTAAAACATTATCCCCCATTAAACTCCCTAAAACAGTATCATTATAGGTAATCGATTGCAAAATCGAAATCGCATAAGCAACCGATTCATGAATATCCTCTTCTGTTACTATCACTTCTATTTTAGCATAATTATACATGATTTCAACAAAATATTTGTCTTCTTCGATGTTTTTAATTTGTAAATAACCATAGCGATCTTGGTAGACAAAAGCCCGCGAATAATAATAGTCATTTTTCTCTTCGTATTTCTTCTGCACGCGATGATAATAACTCACAACATCCACATACAAATAATACGGATACTTCTCACTATAGATTACTTCATTATAATCTTTACTAGCAATATTTTTCATGCCCTTTGGTAAATAATATTTATAACCCGTTCGATAAGTATTGGTAATCGAAACCTTACTATTCATTCCCATCTGAAGGATCTCATCCAACGACTCTTTTTGAATGTTTGAACAACCAGAAACACAAAAGAAAATCAAAACCAAAAGTATCATCTTTTTCATGGTTATCCTCCAACCTATCAACAAGTATTATAGCAAAAAAACAAGGAAATGACTACTCCTTATTTTTAAACACCTCAACATATTTAATCGCTACTCCCTCACCAACAAACCGCTTTTCATACTCACTCATCACATTGGGAATTTTGCTATGCACTAAATCAAGACAAACATGCTGCAAAACATATCCATACTGACTAAAACATTCCAAACTACTTGCAAACAAAAGATCATTATCCGTCTTTTGAATAATATGGGCATTTCCTTCAAAAATACCATCATAAAGTTCTAAAAAGAGCAAACTCGTAAGGCGACGTTTCGCATGACGATTTTTCGGCCATGGATCAGAAAAATTTAAATATAAAGTATCAATCTCATGATCAAACACATCCAAAATATTTTTCGCATCCATGCAAAGAAACTTTAAATTAGGAAGAGTCGTATTTTCTGCTTTTTGAACTGCTCGTACCAACACACTCTCATACTTTTCCATCCCAATAAAAGTAATTTCCGGATATTTCTGAGCCATTTGGAGTAAATAATCGCCTTTTCCACACCCAATTTCTAAACAAATCTTTTCACCTTTCGAAGGAAGAAATGTCTTCCATTTTCCCTTGTAAGACGAAGGATTTTCTACAAAATAAGAACTAGAAGTTAAAATTTCTTTCGCACATTTTACATTTCGAAGACGCATCAAAAATCACTACTTTCTAAATAAAAACATATACTTGAATGAGGAGGTATCAAAAATGAAAAAGGATCGGAATTCATTTTTTGAAGGTTCGGCGATGAATATGGCATCTTATAATACCATGCCCAATATGATGCCACAAATGACTTCCAACGCCAGTTCAAACTTTTTTGCTACATCACCCATGATTCCAGTACTCGCTCCCGTTTATCCAAATAGCGGATACAACGACTCGAATTTGAGTGAAATCGAAAGTCGATTATCCAAAATAGAAAGAAACATTGCCAGATTAGACAATCGCCTTAGCAAATTAGAAGGATCCACATACTATTCACAAGAAACAGAAACCACATCCAACGGAATGTACATGGTTTAAAAACTTATCTTACCAAAGGTAAGCTTTTTTACAATTTTTTGGATGTACTCTTTACCAAACACATCCTCTAAAATGCCCATTTTATAAGAAAGGAAAAGATAAACAAAGCCACCCAAAAGCGAAATCACTCCAACATAAAAGACGCAAGATAATCGTACCGTATAATTCACAGGAATCAATATTCGAAGAACAAGTACAACACAGATCATAGACAGAATAGGAACAATCATCTTTCCTAGCAAAGAGAAAACATGTCCATATCCAAGATGATGATCACGTTTTAAAATCCATAAGGACAAAATCGTACTCGTCGCATAACCAATCACCGTTGCAATTCCTGCCCCAATCCATGCTGGAATACCAAAATGATGTAAGAGAATCATAAACGGAATATCCAAAACGGCATTGAGAAATAATCCCAAAATGGTCGTAAAATAAAATGCTTTAAATTGATTGACACTTTGCAAAGTCATACTCGTAATCGTATAAAGATTATAAAATACAGTTGGAAAAATAAACACAGCTAAAATGGAAGCACCAAGTTCATTATATCCAAAGAAAATGCTCCAAACCGCATTAGCAAGTAATGATAAACCAATCGCCATCGGAAGACAGACAACGAAAATAATTTCCAAAGCCTTATTTAATTTAAAGTTTACAATATTCCATTTTTTTAAAGTAAATGCTTCGACAATATTCGGAATCAAACTGACACTCATTCCCATGGCAATAGAAGTTACAATCATAGAAATCTTGTTACTCCAAGTCGTAATAGATGTCGTAATAAATTCCACTTGATATGCATCAAAATGTAAAAAATTGAGCGTTCTAGACAAAAATACCATATCGACAAAATGATAAAGAGAACTTGCTACACTAATCACAATAAAAGGAATCGCATAAATAAGAATTCGTTTGAGGATTTTTTTAGAAGAATGCGTATCTTTTTGAACTGTACAATCTAAATTTAATTCCTTTCGATTCTTCTGAATTTTGACCCCGACATACATGGCCGCTCCAATACCACCAGCACAAGCACCAAACACCGCAATCCCTACGGCCGTCGTCAAAGGTAAATGAAAAATATGAAGAGCTAAATAACTGCCCAGTAAAATAAATAAAATGCGAATAATTTGTTCAATCACTTGGCTAATGGAAGAAACATTGATGATATTGTGCCCCTGTAAATACCCACGAGAAACACTCAAATAAGGAATCACTAAAAGAGCAAAAGAAACACAACGAATCGCAATCGTGACATCAAAAATAGTATTCCCACCTTGCAAATCTCCCAAAATAAGCGTGGAAATTTGAGGAGCAAAGACAAATAACAAAATAAATACAATGACCGATAAAAAAGTAACTAATTCTTTACCTAATCGGTAAGCACGCACTTTTCCTTCCATGTCCCCCAACGTATTAAATTCATTAATGACTTTACTAATAGCCGTAGGCAGACCAGCACTCGAAATATCTAAAAAAATGACATAAATATTATAAGCATAAGCATATAAAGAAGCTCCTTGCACCCCAATAATGGCATAGAAAGGAATCACATACAACATTCCAAGGATTTTGGTGATAACGATTGCTAAAGTTGCAATCACCGTTCCCTCTACAAAAGAACTTTTTTTCATTTGTAACCACTTATTCTTTCTCACAGTATACCACCATTGCCGAAAAACAATAAATTTGTTCCTCTCCACAAACACTGGTCGAAACTGCATATCTAATATCAATTATATCAGCATTTACAGAAGAAAGAAACCCATTTATCTTCTCTTCCAAATCATGTTCATGACCTTCATCAAAACATTTTACTTTCATCATGATCACCAAAATAATCATAACAAATCATCTTGTCGGAAAAAGTCACTTCATGGTATAATGCAAATGAGGTAAAGAATATGAAGAAAAAAAGCATCATTTTCATAAGTGCAATTGTACTAATTTTATTACTAGGAGTATTCATCTTATTTAAAATGAATAAATACACCGTAACATTTTATAGTGAAGACAACATCGTATATACCATTCAAGCTAGAAAAAACACCGTCATTGAAGAACCCGAAGCCCCAACTAAAAAAGGATACATGTTTCTAGGATGGTACACCGAAGATCGAATTCGTTTTAACTTTGGAAATGCCATTACAAAAGATATGAAACTAACAGCATACTGG
>CANQAU010000050.1 GCA_947588935.1 uncultured Bacilli bacterium | reverse complement strand
AGCACTAATAATGAAAACAACACACAATCAAATAATCAAAATAATAATAACCCTAATAATAACAATACTAATAATAACCCTAACAATAATAACAACGGTCAAGATGAAACTATACAAGAAAACAAACCTAAAATTACTTCTACAATTTCAAAAATTAATTTAAACGAAAATATTATGGTTGAAGTATATTATCCATCAACTGCCTGTGGCTGGATTTATTACCCAACTAACTTAGAAAAAATTTATCCAGAATATGTTGTATCAAAAAAATTATATTTAGATTTTGACGAAGAATACAGTTTGGATAGTAGTGCGTATAAAGCTAAAGAAAGTCTAATTGAATATGATACTACTAAAGAAAATGATGTCAATAATAAATTAAAAACAATAGCCAATATGAAAATACCAGGAATAGCAAACTTTAGATATGGATTAGAAGATCATCAATTCTATTATTCATTTGATGTAATTCACACTTTTGATAGATATACTTTTCAAACATTAGAAAATTCTTTAAGTGAAAATTTGGAAATGGTAGAAAGCGTTTTTAAAGATGGCTATACTGTTGAAGGGCCTTGTGGTACTGGACCTGATGAACCACAATTATTAAATGAAGAACTTTGTAATCAGTTTAATCTAACTTGTGATAGATGGTAATAATAAAAGCTCATTATTCTAATTAGTTAATGAGTTTTTATTTGAGTTAAACTCTCCTTAAAATATTATGCTATATTTCTTACTAGATCTTGATAATGGAGAAATTTAAAAAGAAATGGAGTTGATAATAATGACTAATCAAGTTGTGCTAATTGGAAGAATAAACAAAGATATTGAAAAAATCAAAATGAATGATAACATACTTATAATATTTAATACTCAAGATAAGCCATACGAGAAGAAAATACCTAGAATTGAAGTATTAGAAAGTTCGCTTTTGGTTAAAGATGCTTTGCCAAGTGAGTTGAAATGGTTTTTGACAAGTTAGAGAATGTATGTTAGTATCTTCTTTAATTTGAAAAAAGTTGTTTTTTTATATATGGAGGGTTTATGGATCAAATTAAAAATTTAAACAAGAAAGCGGAGCTTTTAAAACAACAAGAACAGGCTTATCAACTTACGAAAAAGACGGCTAGAGAAGAGATTTATGCAAATTATAAAGAATTTGCTGAACTTTATCAAAATTTTTGGAATCAAAAAAATAATACGGATTTTGTTTTGTATAATCAGTATCCGTCTATGGAAGCTTTTCTTGCTTATGTCAAACATGTTTCTAATCAATTTATTTTATATCCTTATGGTAAATTGGATGCTAAAGAGCTTGCTGAAGTAATTAAATATCTTTTTCAATATCATACAGGTCAAGAATATTTTATTTATACCATTGGTGCTGTAGAAAAAATAGCACCTAGGGATTATTTTCCTGCTTTTTCGGAACCTCATCTTTATTTTGTGATTGGTAATCAAAAGAATTTAGCGCCATTTGAGCCATATAATGGTTGTCTTGTAAATCGGAATCAATTTTTTTCGAAACTTTATTTAGCCGGAATGGGAAGAGATTTCATTTCTTTAGAATTGGATGGAGATTGCAAAGATAAAAATTCTATGGGAATTGAGTGTTTGACCGGTTCTGCTTGCGATAAGGAAGGTTTTATCAATTATTATGATTCCTATTCTAAGACTCACCGATATATTGGTGCATCTTTACAAAAACAACTTTTTACTAAACTTTTATCAAAATATAAAATGGATGGGATTCATGAAGTTTTTGATTTTAAAATCCATCGATTTGATACTTATATTGCCAAAGTTTTGATTAGCATTATTCTTTATAAACGAAATAATCATCTTGATGCTTTATCTAAAGATGATTACCACTTTATTTTTACCGCTCTATTTGGAGAAGTGCCAGATATTCAACAAGATGTTTTAAATGATTTTCCAAAAAAACTTGTATATGTACCAGCTGATAACGAGAAATAGAATTCATCATTCTATTTTTTTCATTCATGAATAATTGACATTTTGGTTTGTTTTTTGTAGGATAGGTGGAAAATGAAGGAGGGTCTTATGGATTTAAGAGAATTATTGCCATTATATTATGATTTTTATATCGTTGCACTTACAAAAAATATTTCTCAGGCTTCTAGTCGATATCATGTTGCTCAACCTACTTTAAGCAAGAATGTGAAGTTGTTAGAAGACATTTTGAACTGTCCTTTAATTAATCGTTCGAATCGTGGGGTCGAACTGACTTTAGAGGGAGATATGTTATATCGTCGGTTATCTACGTTATTTCAAAAATTTTCTTTAGAACATTCGGATGTATCGGATTTTGATCTTACCGGGAATCTGATGATTGGTACAACGAGAAATATTGCAGATCATATTTTAAATCGTTTTTTATCTTCTTTCTATCAGAAATATCCGCATGTGAAGATTCATATTTTTACCGATAGTGCTTCTAATTTGAATTCCTTTTTGATGAATCATAAAATAGATGTATTAATTGATTATTTACCAAATATTAATTATTCTGAAAAATTTGAATTGGAAGTCAAAGCCCTTGGTCATTTTAATACTTGTTTTGCTTGTTCGAAAAAAACTTATGAGAAATATGGAAAGATGATTCAAAGTATTCGCGATTTGAATCAATGTGCTTTGGTTATTCCCGGTAGTTCAAGAAGAAGACAAATGCTTGACCGAATTTTGCAAGAACATAATTTCCAACTTTCTCCCATTATTGAAATGCCCGATTCGAAGTTAATGGCTGACTTTGTATTGGAAAATGAGTGTATTGGTTATTTTATTGAAGAAGAGATTCAAGATACGGATTTAATTATGTTATCTTTAGAGGAAACGATTCCACAGAATTCTTATGGAATGATTTATTATAAATTTTCTTTGAATCCGATTGTGGATAAGTTTGTACAATTGGTGATGGAAATTAGTAAGGAGGAGTAATATGCCTTTTTGTATTTTAACTGACGAGTCTTTTGGAATTTCTTCCAAGCAGGTTCAAAATCCTCGGATTCGTGTTGGAGCGCGCGGGATTGTTTTTAACGAAGAAGGAAAGATTGCTGTTTTATATAAAGCTGTGAAAGGTGAGTATAAATTAATTGGTGGAGGTATTCAAGATCAAGAAAGTCCTTCTGAGGCGTTTTTAAGAGAAGTAGAAGAAGAAAGTGGCTGTGTTGTTACCATCGATTCTTATCTAGGAACAATTGAAGAACATAAGTCTTTGGATAACTTTCAACAAATTTCTCATGTGTTTGTTGCTCATGTTACTAAAAATACAGAACATACTCATTATACATTCGAAGAACAAGAAGATGGTTCTCAACTGTTATGGCTTTCTATCGAGGAGGCAATGGCGTACATGCGTCAATGCGAAGCGACTTTGAAGCCTTCTAGACATGAAGGTGAAATGAGTGTTTATCATGCAAAATTTATTGTTCGGCGCGATTTTCAGATTTTGAATTATTATCAAAAGTGGTTAGAACAAAAAAATAATTATAGCAGGCAAAAAAAATAACTATTTTACTTCTTTTTTTTTCGTTTTTATAATGAGTTTATGGAAGTGAGAACATGAACTCAAAGGAACTTATTTTACAAAAATTACATTCCTCACATTCTTCTTCAAATCGCAAAACAAGAGTGTGTTTGGTCGGGGTGGGTCCTCATGCAAAACGGATTTATCTTTCTTTCTTTAAAAAATATCATTTGGATCTCGCTTTAGTTGTAGAGTTAAGTTCTCACAAAGAACAGACCCGACAAATATTAGATGAACGGGGTTTCTCACATACCAATATTTTTACTCTTCCTAGTCGTTATCGGGATGCTTATCATCTTCCAAATCTTTTGTTTAGTAATTTAAAAGCAGTTTGTGATACTTTAGGCATTACGCACATGATTATTGCTACGGAACCAAAAGCCCATTTTATGTATTTAGAGTTTGCTTTGAAAAATCATATTCATGTACTGACCGATAAACCAATTAGTGTTTGTAAAAATATGACGGCTTTACGTTCTATTTCTAAAATGCGAAAGGAGTATTACCAGCTTTTATCTTATGTCAAAGAAAGTGATTCTTTGTGTAAGGTCATGTGTCAACGGCAATATCATCATGGATATGAATATATTAAAAAATTAATTGCGGATGTTGTACAGACTTATCAAGTTCCGATTACTTATATTGATATTTATCATTCTGATGGAAACTGGGAAATGCCTCATGATTTGGATAAAGAAAATCATCCTTATAAATACGGTTATGGAAAATTATTTCATAGTGGGTATCATTTTATTGATTTATTGAGTGATTTATTAAAGATTAATAATTCATTACCTTGCTCTAAGCAAATTCAGTTTGGGGAAGTTTATAGTAATTGTTTTACTCCTAATGATGAATTAGCAGTAGTTAATCGAAGTGATTATTTTCGTCTTTTTCAAGATCAACAAATTCCATCTTTTTATTATCAAGATGATTTTTCCTTTCCGAAGTATGGAGAAAAAAATTTTTATGGTATGTTTCAATTTCAAAATTATCATCATCAAACCATTACGACTGCTAATTTGAATTTACTTCATTATGGTTTTTCGAGAAGAGGTTGGATTCAGTCACGCGATTATTATAAAGAGAATGGTCGTATTCGTCATGAACGGGTGAATATTCATGTTGGAACTTTATTAAATGTTCAGATTCATTCGTATCAATCGAAAGAAATTTGTGATCGAGAGGCTTTAACCAATGAGGAGATGCCAGGGGGTCTTGAACATTTTGATATTCAGGTTTATCGGAATACGAGTATGATTGGCGGACGTCCTTTTGAAGAAATTAAATTGGGTTCTTTATATTCTTCTAAAGAAAAGGAGCAAATGCTTGGATATAATGAATTGGCACGAGAAGAATTTTTAAAAAAATTTTTTCATGGACAGTGTGAAAAAGGAGATCTTCAAGATCAAGCGTTGGCAATTGAAATTTTATATAGTTGTGCGTTAGGCATTCATCATCATTATAAGAAGAAAAAAGTTCCAATTTCGATTGATTTAAAAAATAAAAACGTTTATCCGGTTGTTTTGAATGAATTGAAAAAGTATTCTAAAAAGGCTTCTTTTAATGAAAAGGTAATTTTATCTCATCATTCGTATTACAATTCTCCTTATGAGTTTGGATGCTTTTTGAATTCAGAGGAGAAACAGTTTGAAGTTTATGGTTATGTTTCGAATGAACATCAAATTGCGAGTACTTTATTTTACCGAACCTTTTCTTCTTTGATGATTGCAAAAATTTATTATCTTTTTTTAAGAATTCTTTTTGGTTCACAAGACATTGATAAAATTGGCAGAATTCTGCGTTATAAAGAGAAAAAGTTAGAAAAGTGTACAAATATTTATCAAAAATTAAACAAAAAATGTACAAGAGATTAGATAGACATTATGTTCTATTTTTGTATAATTAAATAAAATGGATAATTGTAAAAATTATTCATTTTTTATGTAATGTTATTGACTTTCGATGGCTGAGACATTAGAATAATTGGTAATTTTAGGAAAAGAAACTGACGGGATAGGGTGGTGAGTATTCCATGGTTGACAGGTTGTCTTTTGATGATTTCTTAAATTTACCAAAGCAGATTCTTCTTACAGCACAAGAACATGATGAATATGCCTCTCTTCTTAGTGAAACTTTTATTCACCAATATTATCAAAAAAAGATGAAACAGGAAATTTATCGGTCGGTAGAAAAATTTAAGGATGCAAAATATTTTTATTCGTGTGATTCGGATTATTCGCCTAGTTATTCTATGGATGCCTCTCTTTTTCGAAAGAAAGGGGAAGTGGCTGATCCCGTTGGTAATTATGTTTCTCATTTGGTAGATGATTCTTGGTGGGTAGAACAGTTTTATCAGTGCATTTGTAAGGTGGCTTGTAAATTAACGATGCAAGAAGCAATCTATTTTGTGGATACTTTTTTTGGGGAACGTTCTGAAGAATTTATTAGTGAAAAATTAGGCATTTGTCGGGTAACATTACAAAAGATAAAGAAGAGTTGTATTGTGAAACTATGGCTTGAACTAAAAGGTTTATAAAGATGTGAAATACATCTTTTTTTGTGGAAAGAGGTTTTTATGGAAGATCATTTAGTTAGAAATTTAATCTATGGATTAATGAAAGATTTTGCGGAAATGCTTGTGGAAGGTATCAAAGAAAATCCGGAACAATTTGCTTATACATCGGCTTGTATGGCGTTTATTCAGTTATTGGAGGAGAAGGGAATATCTACCAATTTTAATTCTTTTGATGAAGAAATAGTCAATCATGTTTATTCAGAAATTACATCTTTTTTAACACATTCTGCCTAGTTTGTCATATGTATTATTATGAGTAGAAAAGTGTTTTGGAGTGGAATCATTTTGGTTTTTCTTTTCGTGGGAAGTCTTTTCTTTTTTTCTAAATTTATCTATTTTTTTCTTATTTTACGTCAAATATTGTTATTATTTTTATAAAATACTTTTGTATAGTTATATCGATACAAAGCGTTATTTATGAGCAAATGTGTTTATAAATTGTTTGGATTATACCTTTTGTCTTTTCTCTATAAATTGCACATCGCTTGTTTTTTTTGTATAATTGTTTTATGGAAAATTTTACCAATTTTTTATAGACAGGATGGATGGAAGTGCCAAAAGTATATTTAGATAAAGATGTGTATACGGCGGCGATGGAAAGATTTGAATACGTATTTACTCATTTTGATAATTTTTATTTTTCGGTGAGTGGCGGAAAAGATAGTAGTGTTATGTTACAGCTTGCTGCTCGTGTAGCTCGTAAATATCATAAAAAAATTAGTGTTATGTATGTCGATTTTGAAGCGCAGTATCAATATACCATTGATCATTTAGAAACTTTAACGAAAGAGGTTGAGGACGTTTTAGAGCGTTGGTATTGGGTTTGTCTGCCAATTTCTTTACGAAATGCAGTGAGTGTCATTCAACCGAAATGGGTATGTTGGAATAAGGCCGAACAAGATATTTGGGTACGAGATATGCCAACGCACCAATGGGTGATTAATGAGGACAATATTCCAAAGGAATGGACTTGGTTTAAATATGGTATGGAGTTTGAACAATTTATTTTATATTTTGCGGATTGGTTTAATAAAACACACGGTGGACTGACTGCTTGTGGTATTGGCATTCGTTCTGATGAAAGTTTAAATCGTTTTCGAACCATTACGAATTATAATAAAGAAAAATATAATAATATTCATTGGACTACACGCGTTAAATTTCGAAATGTTACTACCGATGTGTATAACTTTTATCCTCTATATGATTGGAAGACGACGGATATATGGACTGCTGTTGCAAAATTGGATTTAAAATACAATCATATCTATGAACAACTATATAAAAATGGCGTTCCGTTGTCTGAACAGAGATTGTGTCAGCCATATGGCGATGATCAGCGCAAAAGTTTGGATCAATTTCGAGCGTTGGAATATGAGACGTGGGAGCGATTGTTGCAACGAGTGCATGGTGTCAATTTTGGAAATATTTACTGTCGGACGAGTGTTCTTGGAATGATTAAGACAGAGAAGCCAGAGTCGATGACTTGGCAAGAATATACGGTGTTTTTACTGGAAAGTTTAGGTTTGTATGTTCCAGAATTGCGCGATCATTACTACCGAAAAATTAAAGCATTTTTTAATTGGTATGAAAACAAAAAGGGAATCCCAATTCATGAAGTGCGTGATGAAGAAGATAAGGCTTTGGAAAATTCGAAGAAGATTGCTAGTTGGAGAAGAATTGCTAGAGCATTGGAACATAATGATTTTTGGATGAAGCGTCTCAGTTTTAGTCAAAATAAACATGATGTGAAGAAGTTATTTGAATTACAACAAAAATATAAAAATTTAAAATTAATCGATGAAGATGTCGATGATAAAGATTTACGAGACTTGCAGGTAATTATTAATAAGTAGAGGTGAATGAGATGTTTGAAGTAAGAGAATTTATAGATACTTGTAATAATGAAGAATTTTATAAATATATGGGAAGATTTTTTGCAGAACGAATTTTTAAAAGAGAACTTCCCTATTTAATTAATGATCCAGAAAAAATTTGGTATTTGTTTTTTGATAAAAAAGATTTAGTTGGATTTTGTGGTGTTGTTATGAATCAAAATAGTACGTCATTTACGGATTTTTATTTACTTCCAAAATATCGAAATAATGAAAATCGAATGTTCATGGCTGAGCATATGCTTCATTTATATCATACAGAAAAAATTCGAATTTTAACGAATTCTGCTGATGAGATGAAAATTTGGGAATCTTTGGGCTTTCTAGAAAGCGGACATAAGGGTAGTTATACCAATTATGTTTATGGGGAAAAAGAATGCGTGTAAACATTGATTTTCCAGTTTTAAATGTGAAGTTGGTTCCTCTTCGAAAAGTGGAAGCGAATGATTACAATCCTAATAAGGTTGCTCGTCCTGAGTTGCAATTATTAAAGTTATCCATATTACAGGATGGTTATACACAACCGATTGTTTGTTATTATGATGAAAAACGTGATAAGTATGTCATTGTT
>CANQAU010000049.1 GCA_947588935.1 uncultured Bacilli bacterium | reverse complement strand
GAGATTATGAAAAATCCAAGAATTGTATTTATGGGAACGCCCGAATTCTCTGTCAATGTATTAAAGATGTTAATCAAAAATTACAACGTCGTCCTCGTCGTCACGCAGCCAGATAAACCAGTTGGAAGAAAACAGATCCTGACGCCAAGTCCAGTCAAAGAAGTAGCCATGGCCCATCATATTCCAGTCTTTCAACCAGTGAAAATTCGCGAAGAGTATGAACCGATTTGTCAATACCAACCAGATATCATTATTACTTGCGCCTATGGACAAATTATTCCGAAAATTCTATTGGATACACCGACGATAGGATGCTTTAATGTGCATGCCTCCCTTCTACCAAAATACCGAGGAGGAGCCCCGATTCATAAAGCCATTATCAATGGGGAAAAAGAAACTGGAGTCACCATCATGTATATGGATGTCGGAATGGATACGGGAGATATCATTACCAAAGTAGTAGTGCCCATCGAAAAAAACGATAATGTCGGCACCATGCATGAAAAATTATCTCAAGCAGGAACCAAATTATTAGAAGAAACTCTTCCCAGTATTATTCAAAAAAACAATCCAAGACAAAAGCAAAAGGAAGAAGAAGTTTCGTATGCTTACAACATCAAAAGAGAAGAAGAACATCTTGATTTTAACCAACAAGGCGAAAAAATTATCAATCAAATCCGCGGTTTAAATCCATGGCCAACCGCCAATATGATCATCAACGAAGAAGAATGGAAAGTTCTAGAAGCATTCTTTACACCATCCAAAGAAACCCTTCCCGGTATCATTAAAAATATAACCAAAGAAAGTATGGATATCACTTGCCAAGATGGAATCATTCATATCACCAAAATCAAACCCTTTGGCAAGCGATTAATGACGGTCAAAGAATTTATAAATGGAAGCGATATCCAAAAATTAATCAATATTAAAGTGAAGTGAAAAAATGAAAAAAACAGATCAAAGCAAATTAAAAAAAATGTGGCAAGATCCAAAAGGAAAAGCAATTTTAAAATTTGGAATCTACGGAATTTTTTTCTTGCTCATGATTTTCGTCATTCTTTTGATGAACGTTTTCACATCCTATGAAAAACAATATGAAAAAACTCCGCAAACGCAAGAAGAAACCATCACTTTTTTACCATTTGAACAAATGTGGGAAAAATTATCCCTCAACTGTAAATATTATTATGAAGTAAAAAAAATAGAAAACCAAGAACAGATTATTTATCAAGGAGAAATCAAAGACCAAATAGATACCGGATACCGTGAATCCAAACTAGGTATCATTCATTATAAAGTTGAAAATGAGAAAACCATGCAAATCATTTTAGATACGGAAGAAGAAATTGATAATTTATATGAAGAACCCGATGAACAATTTCTAAATTTAAAAAACTTAGAAACGTTCATCAATACAATTCATTATAGCGAAAAAGATAGTGGAAAACTGAAAACACGAACCATTGAAACGAATGACAAGAAAATAACCATCCATATGTCTCCGACCGACATTACCTCCATTCAAATCACCACCCAAGAAAAAGAATATCGATTGCATTTTTCTTAGAAAGAGGAATTTATGAAAAAAATGACACAATTTCTTTGGATATTCATCTGCCTATGGATAACGCTGTTACCAGTAAAAGCCATCGAATTAAATTTATATTCAGATTACGCCTTATTGATAAACTTAGATGAACAGACAGTACTATATGAAAAAGAGTCGGATAAAATCATCTCAATTGCATCTTTAACCAAAATTATGACAGCGATTGTGACGGTGGAAAACGTCGAAAATTTAGATGAACAAGTAACATTAATCGCTTCCGATTTTTATCATTTAATAGAAGATCAATTATCGACTGCCGGATTTCAAATCGGGGAAGTCGTCACGTATCGTGATTTACTTTATGGCCTTTTATTACCATCTGGAGCGGATGCCGCTCAAGCGCTAACGAGATTAGTTGCCAACGGAAGAGAAAATTTTGTTGAAAAAATGAACGAAACGGGAAAAAAAATCGGAATGGAAAATACTCATTTTGTCAATGAAACTGGATTGGATGCAGAAGGGCATTATTCCACACTTCAAGACGTGGCTAAAATGTTTCAATATGCTCTTCAAAATGAAGAATTAAAAACGATTTTTTTAGCCAAGTCATATACCACAACGAATCAAAGTAAAACCTTTGTAAGTACCACCAATCGTTTTATAAGTAAATATCATTTAAATATGGATTATCTTTTAGCAGGGAAAACGGGAACAACCGATGAAGCAGGTCTTTGTCTAGCTTCTATTGCTTATGACAACAACACCAATTATATGCTCATTACAGCGAAAGCCCCATTTAGTTATCAAACGCCATATCACGTTTATGACGCCCAAACAACGTATGATTATTTTATGCAAAATTATGAAACCAAAACCATCTTACAAGAACAAGATCCATTAATAACACTAAAAACAAAATATGCAACAAAAGAAGAATTAGAATTTAAAATGGAAGAAAATGTAAAAAAATATGTTCCAAAAGATTTTCAAAAAGAAGATTTAACCATTTTGTATGAAGGAATAAAGGAAGTTCCTTGGTCCACCAAAAGAAATACCAAATTAGGAACCGTCAAAGTTCAGTATGAAGAGAATACGATTTATGAAACCGAAATTGTGTTAACAGAAACGTTAAAACCTGATTTTTTAAAATTAGCCGATGCTTATAAAATCGAAATCGGTATAACCATTTTCCTTTTCCTTTGTTTTGGTTTCATGATAAAAAAATTAAGAAAAAAGTTAAAAAAGAAAAGAAAGATACCGTCAAAAAAATAAAAATCGATAATCTGTCGAAATTCCATGAAAATAGAATATATATCCAAAATTTTTAGAACATGAAACTCGTAATTTACTATCGAATGCGATACATGATATAATAAATTCATAAATTAGGTGGTTCTATGAAAAAGAAAAAAAGAATAGGGATAATCCTCATCATCCTGATAATAGGGCTCTTAGGATGGACAGGTTATCGCTATGTATCAAAACCAAAAACATTGCCAATTGAAAAAGAGATGCCAAGTCAACCAGAAGAGCCAGAAATCAAGAAGGCAAAATTGACCATTGTCGGCGATTTTTTGTTTGAACAACCCTTTTATAATAGTTTAGAAGCTGGAGACGACGCCAACCATTATTTTCAAAAAGTAAAACCCTATTTTCAGAATGACGATATCACCATTGGAAATATGGAAGTGGTAATCGGCAATGACAATTTAGAAGTCAGCGGCGTTGGATACAGTTTCTGTGCACCACAAAGTATCGGTAATTTAGTAAATACTTTGGGAATAGAAGTACTAAGTACAGCCAATAACCATACATATGATAGAGGACTAGCAGGTATCCGATCCACCTTAGATTTTTTTCGTAATCAAACAGACATTCTGACGGTAGGAACTTATTATGATGAAGAAGATACCACCAAAGATCGAATTTTAGAAAAAAACGGTATTACCTTCGGCTTTTTATCATATACCTATGGAACCAATCAAAGAATACCAGTAAATGAAAGAAATTTAGTAGGATTATATAGAGAACCTGGGGTAACATATGTGACCAAAGAATATGAAGACAAACTAAAAAAAGAAGTCGGTGACCTGAGAAAAAAAGTAGATGTGGTCATTGTCATGATGCATTGGGGAAAAGAATTTACTTATTCTCCGAATGAAGAACAGATCAATATGGCTCATTTATTAAACGAAGCCGGAGCAGATATCATTATCGGAAATCATTCTCATTCCATCGAACCAATCGGCTGGATTGGAACAGACCACATTTCTCTGGTATATTACTCCCTAGGAAATTTTGTTTCAGCAGACAACAACATTACGAGAACCAGTGAAGAATTCAATAATGCTTATCAATTCGGACTACTATCCACTTTGGAAATTACTAAAGAACAAGAACAAATTGCCATCAACGAAGTCAATGCAGAACCTATTATCAATTATTATGATAGCAATCTGCGCAATTTCGAATTAATCCCTCTAAAAGATTACAGTGCCAAATATAATACGACACATAATCGCTATACCAAAAATTTCACCAAATCATATGTTCAAACCACCTTTGAAAGAGTCGTACCAAGTGAATTTCGTAGTAAAACAGAATAAAAAAACGCCAAAATGATTCATCAAACATTTTGGCGTTTTTTTAAAATACATCACTGGATTTCATTGTCAAAAAGTTTGGTACGTAACCTTTGAATTTGAGTTTCCATTTCTTCGTCAAAGATTTGTAATTCTTCTTCAATGGGTAAACTCCATGAGTATTCATCTGGAAACTGATACCGATAAGAATAAACAAAACTGCCATCAACATATTTTTCAACATGCAAAGGACCCTTATCCAAAGAAATATAAATCGGATTCCAAGAATAACATCTTCCCTCGACCATGGCTTTTAAATCTTTTAATTCGCCAAAGTTAAAATGAATATTTCCCACAGTTTCTTCCGCACCTGTCTGAAGAACGTGAAATAAAGAAAATTGACAATTCGGATAATCTTGTAAAGAATAGGGAAGTGCTGAACGTAATTTTTGAAAAATAGGAATAATTTCCTCCGATAAAGAAATTGAAGAAAGAATTCTTAATACCTCGTTCATGGAAATATTTTGATCACCCTTTAAAAATGGATATAAAAGATGAATAGAAAAGCGATATTGATGATTTTGACAATTAATATTACAAAACAAAGGAGAATCATAGGAAATATCCACGGTATGATCGACATTGTGATAAGTAGAATGACAAAGTACAAAATGCGGTTGAGAAGAAACCGAAAAATATTTATAAAAATGTGTTTCTTGTTCAGATTCCAAAGCAATTTTTGCTGTTTTATCAGCCGTAGGGAAAAACAATTTCGAATGAATAGAACGATTGCTCGAAGTTAAAATAATATCAAAACCATCCTTTTCCACCTTACTTTTTCGAAAAACAATTCCTTCTTCATCCAAAATACGCGTTTTCAATAACATCTGCTGTACTAGATAAAGAAGTCGCTTTTCATTTTGATAAATCTCCTCATCACAATGGATAATTTCCAACCATTTTCCAAGCATCACTTTTAAATCAAGATCTTCAATTTGAATGGGTAAAGTAATCGATTCATCAGTTATGGATTGATTTTCAAATTTCATATAAAAACCCTCTTTCTTAGCAAATCTTATGATACTAAAAAAAGAAAAGTCCGTCAAATAAAAGAAGTGTCAAATAAAAGTAAAATGTTGACAATTATATTCAAAAAGAAAAGTTAAAATTGTGTAAAGAGAAAAAATCACCTAAAATAAAATTATAAAAACCAAAAATCGAAAGAAGAAAGGTGAAAAAATGAAAACAGTAGTCATCACAGGAAGTGCCAGAGGATTCGGATTGGCAATGCTCAAAGAATTTTATCAAAAAGGATATCATGTAGTTCTTTGCGACATTTCAAATACCGCCCTTGAAAAAGCCAAAAAAGAATTAGAACAAATAAAAGGGAGTGGATCCATTTTTTCTTATGTCATCGATGTCACAAACGCCAAAGACATTCAAAAGATGATCAAAGACTTGCAAACCAAAGTAAAAAGGATTGATGTTTGGATTAATAATGCCGGTGTCAATCAGCCCAATTTACCAATTTGGCAATTAGATGAAGAGACCATCAATCGTTTAATCGATATTGATTTAAAAGGAACGATTCTTTGTACCAAATACATCATGCCCGTCATGATCAAACAAAATAGTGGCCAAATATTCAATGTAGAAGGTCACGGGAGCAATGATGCGAAAATTTTAGGACTATCCCTATATGGAACGACCAAACGAGCAATTACGTATTTTACAGAAAGTTTAGCATATGAAACCAACTTGCTTCATCCGAAAATTTTAATTGGGAAAATTACCCCCGGAATCATGATTACCAATTTTATTGAAACGGCATTAGGAGATGGCCCAAAAATAACTTTAGATGAAAAGACTAAAAAAGTATATAACATTTTGGGAGATTACCCAGAAACCATTGCCAAATTCATGGTGGATAAAATCAGTAAAAACCAAAAAAACAACGTCAAATTTACTTGGCTTACAAATCGAAAAGCAGCTTATCGTTTTTTGACCTCTCGTTTTCATCCAAGAAATTTTTTTGAATAAAGAAGAAAATTTTGAAAAGAAAGAATTGTATCAAAAGAAAAAAGAATATATACTATTAGTAAGAAAGGAAGATATGATAATGAAAAGTACAATAATCTTATTAGCAAAAATCGGGATGGTGACAACTTGCGTAGTATCGGCTCCAGTTGTGATTAATCAAATGATTACGATGGAAGCCCCAATCGCAAGTAGGAAAGTAGACGTGGAAGAACAACCAAACGAAATTAGCATTGCAAATCCAACAGAAGATTTAAAAGACACCATTGTTTTTCAAAAAGAAGAAATCTTAAAAGCAACAACACCAATCCAAGAAAATCAAACAAAATCACAAAATGTATCCACTATGGATAAACCAAAACAAACAAAGGACGAAGAAAAAGAAGAAACTTGCGTAACCCCAACGATCGAAGAACAGCCAAAAGAAGAAGTCAAAGCACCAAGTGAAGATACAACTCCTGTTCCAGAAAAAGAAGTAGTAGCGCCAATTACAGAAAATAAAGAAGAAAAAACATCTTCAAAACAACCAGAAAATTGTCCTTTAACACCTTCAACAGAAGTACAACCAGAAAAAGAAACTCCAGAAGTTTCTACAGAAACAAAACCACAAGTAGAGCCTGAAGAAGTAGAAGAACCAAAAGAAAGTGTAGAAAAATCAGAAAAAATAGAAGACTCAAAAGAGGAAGTTCCAGAAAAAGAAGAAAGTACTCCATCTGAAGAACAAACTCCAAGCATTTCTCAGGCTGAAGAAGTAGAAGAGCCACAAGAAAATGAAAAAGAATCAGAAAAAATAGAAGACTCAAAAGAGGAAGTTCCAGAAAAAGAAGAAAGTACTCCATCTGAAGAAGAACAAGCTCCAAGCACCTCTCAGCCAGAAGAAGTAGAAGAACCAAAAGAAAGTGAAGAAAAATCAGAGGAAAATACCCAAAAAGTAGAAGATACTCCAAAAGAAGAAACAAATCAACCAACGATGGATGAGTCTCAAAGTCAAGAACAAGAAATAATACCAGAATTTAAACAAGGAATCATTCCAGAAATGGTTTTAAAAGAAGAAACCAGCGATATCAATAAATTAGCAAATGCCTATACGAGAACTCAACACGCAAGAAGTCTAGAATTTCAATTTCAATCATCTCAAACAAGATTTGATGTCAAATATAATAAAGATCAAAATGCAAAATGGATTTATGGTTATGACTTAACTTATTATTCAGAAGAATATTTAGAAGGAAAACAAGCATATGAAGAACCAAATTCACATTATCCACGTGCACCAAGACCACAAGAACGTTGGGGAAGAAAGATTCCGAAAGGAACCGAAAATTCAGAAGAAATCTCATGGGAACAAATGCCTCGTCTTTATTCTAGCTTCGGTGTAATTGCCATTGGATATATCAATAAAGCCAAAGAAGTTCTTGAAGTATCAACGAAAGAAGATCATCTTACTTATTACACATTTACGGTCGATAAAGAAGATGCCAACGTCTTTGGAGAAAATTATTATCGTATCAACGATATGTTTAGTAAAGATATTGTCGTCGTTGCGGCATTAGATGAAAATGGATATGTCAGAAAACTCGATGCCGTTTGGGATCAAGATGTATTAAATAACTTATCTCATTTTGAAGAACATGTTACCATTGATCACATTGAAGATACGATTTTAACTAGACCAAAACAAATTCAATTTTAAATTTAATGAAAAGAATAAAAGGAGAAATTTCATGAAAGATTCCAAAAAAATGTTTTTGACAGGGTTATTATGTACTTTGCTTCTTTTGGCAAATGTCGTAGCAGCCAAAATAACCGTAATTGCCAAATTGTCGCTGTCTTGCAGTATATTCGTTTATCCATTTACCTTTTTATGTGTGGCCTTGATTACACATTTCTATGGAGCAAAAGAAGGAATAAAAAGTGTATTGTTCACCGTCATCTTTCAAATATTTTTCTACGGAATGGGAATGTTGATTTGTAATCTTCCCGTCGAAACAAGTTCATTATTTCAATCAAATGCCCTCCAAACCGTTTTAGCACCTGAACTAACACAAAAATTATTTCATCCAAATTATATGGTTGCATTTGGGAGTATCTTTGCTTTTACAGTATCTCAAATGATGAACATAGGCATGATAACACTGGCGAAAAAATACACGGATAAAACAATTGCTGCAACCTTTGCAATGCTCCTATCCTTGTTGCTAGATGCCGTCATATACACCTGTATAAGTCAAATTGGAATCACAGAAACCCTATCAATTACAACGATACTATTAAATCAATTTATAGCAAGAGTAATGATAACCATTCTATCGGGTATATTATTTTATATATTCACATATTCCAAAAAAGAAAAAATATAAAAGGAGAGAAGAACAGTGGAAAAAGCAAAAGTGTATTTTACGAAAGAAATTACAAGTGACAGTCTCATAAAAATTTATGAAGCAGTCAATCAAGAATTGAAAGGCAAAGTTGCCGTAAAAATTTCAACCGGCGAACCAGGAGGACATCATTATCTTCAACCACAATTAATCAAAGGATTGGTTCAAAAACTAAACGGAACCATTGTCGAAAGTCATTGGCAAGCAATCAAAGATCA
>CANQAU010000048.1 GCA_947588935.1 uncultured Bacilli bacterium | reverse complement strand
AGGTAGTGTATCGTATTTAGGTACACAAGCCGGCATTTTTGCATTTACCTTTGGTCACGGTTCGGCAAGTAATACAACTACTTTCCGTATCGTCCTTGCCTTTTAGATACCTTTTTGGTATCTTTTTTTGTATAAAACGTCTTTTTTTCTTCATATTAAAAATGGAGGAAGATTATGAATCAAGATGAATATCAAAAATTAGTAAAACAATTTACACCGAAAGAGAGAAAATTTAAAAATGCAGTTGTATCTTTTTTGGTTGGCGGTTGTATTGGTTTTGTGGGGCAAATTTTTGTGACGATTTTAACGGAGAATTATCATCTTGGGATGATTGAGGCTAGTTCTTGGCTTTGTTTGTTCTTAATTTTATTTGCTAGTGTTTTAACCGCATTGGGATTTTTTGATACATGGGTAACGAAGGGAAAAGCAGGCTTTATTATCCCAACTACTGGTTTTGCTCATTCCATTACGAGTGCGGCGTTAGATTATAAAAAGGAAGGTTTGATTACAGGATTGGGTTCGAATTTTTTTAAATTGGCAGGCAGTGTGATTTTGTATGGAATCATCTCCGCATTTTTCTTTGCGGTTTTGGGGGTGATTTTCTATGGATAGTATAAAGTTCAATCATGCTTATTTACAAGATGCTTTTAGTATTGCGGGTCCTTTGGAAAAAGAAGGAAAGATTCGTGATTTTGATTTGGAATTAGATGATTATTATTATCATGAAAAAACATTTGAATTAGCAGAAGTTAAGATGCAACGCGTCGTTATTGAACAGTTGTTGATGAAAAATCATTTGATTGAGAAAGATATTCATTATTTAATTGGAGGAGATCTTTCTAATCAAATTAGTGTCAGTAGTTACGCTGCTCGGTATTATAAAATTCCTTTTCTTGGTGTTTATAGTGCGTGTGCTTGTTTTGTAGAAGCGGTCCTTTTAGGGGCAAAACTCGTGGATGGAAGAAGTAAGAAACGAGCTTTGGTCGTTACTTCTAGTCATAATTTAAATGCAGAGAAACAATTTCGGTTTCCGATTGAGTATGGTGCTTTAAAACCCAAAACGACTACTTTTACTGCAACAGGTTGTGTGGGCGCATTGATTTGCCAAGAAGGAAAGATTCGGATTGAAGGAGCAACCATCGGGAAAGTAGTGGATATGGGTATTCAGGATGCAACGAACATGGGTGCTGTGATGGCACCGGCGGCCGCTTCGGTTTTATATCAGCATTTACAAGATTTTAAAAGAAATGTTGATGATTACGATCTTATTTTAACGGGGGATTTGGGAAGTGTAGGGAGTGCTTTATTTCGGGAGTATTTGAAACGGACTTATCACATTTCGATGATGAATCATATGGATGCTGCTACGGAGATCTATAAAACTGAGCAAGATACTTATGCTGGAGCAAGTGGGCCGGTGGCGTTACCGTTAGTGTTGTTTAATTTGGTTTTAAAATCACATCGTTATCAAAAAATTTTAATCATTGGAACGGGTTCGTTGCATAGTCCGACTTTTGTCAATCAAAAGGAGTCGATTCCAGCGATTAGTCATGCCGTGAGTTTGGAGGTTTTATCATGATTTTTCTGAATGCATTTTTGTTTTCTGGAGTGATTTGTATGATTGGTCAAGTGATTTTAGATAATACCAAGTTGACACCTGGACATGTGACAAGTTTCTTTACGGTTTTCGGAGCTTTTCTTTCCTTTTTGGGAATTTATGATCGGTTGATTGCATGGGCAGGTGCTGGTGCTACGGTAGTGATTTCAAATTTTGGACATTTATTGTATCAAGCAGGTATGGAAGGATTTCATGAAGTTGGTGTGTTAGGGCTGTTTTCTGGTCTATTGGTGAAAAGTTCTACCGCAATTGTGGGTGCAGTTGTGATTTCGTTCGTACTTTCCTGTATTTTCAGACCAAAAGATTAAAAAGACCTTTAAAGTCTTTTTCTTTTTTGCTATAATACTTTTAGGATGGGAGGGGAAAAACATTGCGAAAGAAAAAAGATGAAAAACCAATTGTACTTAGTAATCAAGAGTTGATGCCAAGTGTTTTGGGAGTTATTAGTGATAAAGGCAAAAGTTTTTGGCCGATTATTTTCTTCTTTCTTTTCTTAATCGGATTTATATTTGCCCTTCCGATGGTGTCCGATTATCTTTCTGGAAAACAGCCGATCGTTTTGAATCCTGGTTCTTCGGAGCCTAGTCAAGAACCGGATCATCCCGTTGAGCCAACGCCGGAAATTCAATATTATGAATATCAAGAGGGATTAACGATTCCGGTAGGTGGCATGTCGTTTTCAAATTTTGCCATTGATCGAAGAGTATTTTCTTTTCAGATTTTTAATCAATCTGAAGTCAAAAATTATTTGGTACAACATCGAATGTATTTAGAATTGTATGATCAGAATCAAACCTTATTGCAACGAATAAAATTACCAAATGAAAATATTAGTGTTGGAGATAATTTGTATTATGAATTTGATTTGACGGTGGCAACGAAAGATATTTATTATCTTGTTGTATCTGAAAAAAATCCAAGTGATTATCCAAGTGTTAATATTCAAAAGGATGAGAATGATACCTATCTTCTTACTTGTGCTAAGGACACACGAAATCTTCATTATTCCTTTGATAAAGATTTGCACTTGAGTCGAATCGAGGATATTGATAATTTTTCAACAGCACGAGCTGATTATAGTGATTTGTTATTTGAGTATCGTCAACAATCGGGTAGATATAATGCTATTGATGGATTGGCATCGAATGTTGCAGAAACTTCCACCGGATTTACGGTCACAACCATTATTGATTTAAATCAAGTAGATATGAATAATACATCCATTCGAAATACGTTGGATGATGAAGTATATTATGGAAAGGGTACCGAAGGAAAAGTCGTATACTTTGAACTTTCCGCTATGGGCTATCAATGTAGTTAAGTAGTAGAAGTATTCAAGAATGCGAGGGAAAACTTATGAACATAGGAATCATTTTGGATGGAGTGCTTACAAATTTGGAGCAATTTCAATTTGACTATGGGAGTAAGTTTTATTTTGAGCAAGAAATGCAACTCAAAAATCCGCGAGGGTGTACGGTACAAGAGATTTACCATCGGCATGGCAATTATGCACGAAAGGGCGTTCGTGGGAAAACATTCTGGGAAATGTATTCCAAGTATTATTTATCACGCATTCCTCCTCGACCTTTTGCTTCTGAAGTGATTTTGAAACTTCATGAACATGGACATAAGATTTTTTTACTTTGCACTCGGACGTATGCTTTACATTCTTTGAGTGAAGAGGAGATTATTCGTTTAACGAAACTATGGCTCATTGAGCATGGAATCTATTTTGATTTTTTAATATTTTCTGATATTATAAATGTAGATTTAATGAAAAAGTATCAAATTTCTTTGTTGTTAGATCATCATCCGGAGTCTATTTTTGAAATATCTTTTCATTTACCTGTGGTTTGTTTTCATGCGAAATATAATGAAGGTTGTAAAGCAGATAATATTTATCGTGTTTATTCCTGGTATGATTTTTATGAAAAAATGGATGTTATTGAGGAGCAAGAATTTGTATCCCAACGGTAGAGAGGTAGTTTATGAATTATCAGATTTCCATACAAGATTTTGAAGGACCTTTTGATTTACTGATTCATTTAGTCAAAGAAATGAAGATGGATATTTATCAAATTCAAACCAGTGAGATTATTGAAGGGTATCTTTCTTATATTCATACACTTCAAGATTTGAACATTGATATTGCCAGTGAATTTTTGGTGATGGCTTCTGAATTAGTTCATTTGAAAAGCAAAATGTTAATTGGTAAAGGGATGGAAAAAGATGAGGAAGAAAGTGAATTTTCCATTCAAACCGAGGAAGATTTACAAAAACGTATTCTGGAATATCAAGCTATTAAAGATATTACGAATGAATTTAAAGCATTAGAGGATAAAAGGGGACAAGTTTTTACGAAAGTTCCTGAAAACTTTAAAGATTATTTACCAGATGTAAAACTGGTGAATGATGGATTAACGGTAGATGATTTGGTTACGGCTTTTTTAAATTTACAACAACGTATTCATTATAAAGAACCACTGACTACGAAAATTACTCGAAAAGAAATTAGTATCGAAGCGAGGAGAAAACGAATTTTTCATGTTTTAGATTTGAAAAAGAAAGTTGAATTTACAGAGTTGTTTGAAGTTTGGACAAAAGAATATGTCGTCGTTACTTTTTTGGCTCTTTTGGATATGATGAAAAATCAAGAAGTTGTGGTGCAACAAGAAAATAATTTTGAAAAAATATGGATTGAGCGGGGGATGCAGTCATGAATTTATTAGGTGTTTTGGAAGGCGTTTTATTTGTTGTGGGCGATGAGGGAATTACCATCGAGGAAATGAGTCGCATTTTAGAAGTTTCGAAAGATGAAGTGAAGAAGTATTTACTGGAATTAAAGGAAAGTTATGAAAAAGAAGATCGAGGACTTCGTATTCGATATTTAGGTGATTCTTTTAAATTGACGACGAAAGAGGAACATCGTAGTTTTTATCAGAAGTTTTTAACGAATGCAACGGATCATCATACTCTTAGTAATTCGGCTTTAGAAATTCTGGCAATCATTGCTTATCATGAACCTATTACGCGTGTGGAGATTGATGAGTTGCGAGGAATTAATTCGACCTTTACGCTTCGAAAGTTAGTTGCGAAGGGACTTGTTAAGGAATGTGGAAAAAGTGATTTACCTGGAAGACCAAATTTGTATCGGACTACGAAAGAATTTTTAGATTATTTTGGACTGGCTACCAAAGAGGATTTGCCGGACATTTCTCAATTTCTTCCTAAGGAAAACGAAGAAGAAACGGAACTTTTCACTTCCATTTATAAAGAACAACCGAAGACTTAATTTTCGTCCATTTGGGACGTTTTTTCTTGCACAACGTTTCCCCTCATTTTATAATTTGGGTAGTGAGGTGTGGAAGATGAAAGAAATTTTATTCAAAGATGTAAAAACCTTTCAAAAGCATTATCAAGAAAATGCTATGAATAAAGTGATTGAAAATGCAATTGTGCAAAATGGAATTCAAGACGTTTGTTATGATTTTGAACGAAAAAAAGAAAATCAAAATGTGTTTAATATTGAGTTAGAAAAAGGAAAAATTTATGATCAAAAACAAAGTGGTCGTTGTTGGTTATTTGCAGGTTTGAATTTAATTAAACAAGATATTGCTAAAAATATGAAAGTCAAACCGGAAGAATTGGAATTGTCTGCCAATTATTTGAATTTCTTTGATCGACTTGAAAAAGCCAATACCATTTATGAATCCGTTATTCATAGTCAGAAAGATGATTTTTCTTATTTGAATGAAGAGAAAATGACAGAATTTGAAGAGGGTGGCTATTTTGAGAATTTTCGTGCTTTAATTTTGAAGTATGGAATTGTTCCAATTTCCTATATGCCAGAGACACATGATAGTGTCAGTTCTAGTGCATTCAATGCTTTACTTCGTGAAAAAATTAAGCGAGATGTTTATACACTTTTGCATTTAAAAAAGAAAAAAACTTCGGTGGCAAAGTTAGAAGAAACTACAAAAGAGATGCTTGGCGAAGTTTATGCCATGTTAGCAAAAGTACTTGGAGAACCTGTTGGTGAATTTACTTTGGAATATTATGATAAAGATCAAAAATATGTGTGTATTCCTTCGATGACTCCACAGAAATTTTTAAAGAAATATTTAAAATTGCATTTGGAAGATTTTTATGCTTTTGGGAATATGGAAATGTATAATAAAGAACTTTATAAAAAATATGAGAAAAAGTATGCCAATAGTTTAAATACGGATCGCGTTTGTTTTTTAAATGTTTCCATTGAAGAATTAAAGAAGATGGTTATTGATCAACTCAGAGGAAAAATGCCTGTTTGGTTTGGTTCTGAAGTGTTAAAAATGAGATATCAGAAAGATGGTATTTTGGATAGTAAAATTTATAATTATGAACAAGTTTTTTCTTTTCCTTTGTTGAACCGAAAAGAAAATTTGGAATTGTTTGATGTTCATTGTGATCATGCAATGAGTTTTGTTGGAGTTCATATTGAAGAGGAAAGACCTATTCGTTGGAAAGTAGAGAATAGTTGGGGAGATAAAGATAATAAGGGATATTTTGTGATGAATGATAATTATTTTGATGAATTTGTTTATGAAGTGATTATTCATAAGAAGTTTGTTCCAAAGAAATTATTGGAATTGTGGAATCAACCATCGATTTCTATTGATTGGAATGATCCTTATTAATGCAAAGAAAAAGCCTTTTTAGGCTTTTTTCATTTCTTGGAAATTCTGTTTTTCTTTTTGTTTTCGGATGAAGCGGTAAGTAATTAATAGCGCAATCATCAAAATGGTGATGCCACCAGATAAGGAAAGACACAAATTTCCTGTTTTCTTTAACACTTGTGCAATGGCTGCAAATTCTTCGGTCGTAAACATATTTAATAATAACAGAAATATGGTGGAAGCGATGGTAAATAAAGTAGAAGATGTTAGTATGGTAATGGCCGTTATTTTGATTCCTTTGAATTCTTTGAAATTGATGAGACAGAGTAGCAAAATCATGATGATGACGATGATACCTATGTAAGTGGTTAGTTGATTTCCAAAAATGAATCGAATGATTTTTAAATCGTTTTTTTGCTCTTCATTTAAACTGTCTTCGATGATGCTTGTATCTGGAATAAAACCTTCTAATTCATTCGTCGTATCTTTGACAATTTGCACAATGTTTTCTGAATCTGATGGACTGATTTCGTAAAAGCCAGAGTTGTTAATGTCTGAAATGGCTTCTTTGACTAAATTGGCAATACTGTCATTGGAAAGAATTTTTTGATTGCTCCCCGTTAAAGCTGCGTCGATAATATTGCTGGTAACATCTCCAATTAGTCCTTTGACTTCTTTGGAATTCATAATCTTTATAATGATTTCGTCATCAATTCCAAACTTTCTCGTTTCTTCATAAATGGGATTTAACATGTCTTCGACACTTTTTTGAATATTTGGATTTTCTTGTATCATTTTTTCGATATCCAGTGTGGTGATTATTTCTCTTACGACATTTTTATCCATTGTCTTTCGGATAGGAATTAATATAAGTAGACTGCTTATTCCTAAAAATAAGAAGATGATGAAGAGAGTATTTCCCAATCCTCTTAAAAATTTTTTCATTTTTCGCACCTCGTTTTCTTTAGTATAGCAATTATCTTTGGAAATCACAACTTCTCTTCAATGTATTTATAAAGCTTTTATTTTTTCATTCTTTTGTTCAAGTTACAAAGTCGAACTTTTTGCAAAACTGAAATTCTATGTTACAATATATAAATTCAAGGAGGACTTTTATTTATGAAAATTATAACGGAAAAGGCGGTTTATGTACAAAAGAATGATATCGCTTATTTAACCCATACAGATTTACCTATCCCTGCTTCTATATTCATGAAAGTTTTTGGAAGTGGGGTAGTCATTATTGACGATCACAATCGATATGAATTTGAAAGATTTGAAGAGGGTGATGAAATTGAATTTTTTAAAAGCCTTGATTGGATTGTTGATTATCATTCTGTAAAGGATTTATCTGATGGAGAGATTATCGAAATTGGACAAAATATTGCCCAAACGAAAAATCAAATTGCTCAGAAATTTAATTCAATGTCTGGTGATGAGCGCGAAAAAAATTTCGAAATGGTCACTCAGTGTGAATTGTTGGATTTTCAGATGTATTCATTAAGAGATATTTTATGGTTTAAACAAGGACATTTGAAAATGACTTTACCAGAAGGCATTGATTATCCAACCGGTGTTGTTCCGGATGGAAAAACGGGAATGCAAAGACTCATAAGAAAAATTTTTCCTAAAAAGTAAAAGGAAAATGATAGATGATCATTCTACTCTTATTCGTGATTGCTTCACTATTTTAAGAATAAAAAAACATCTGATTTCAACAACGGTTGATTTCAGATGGGGTCATATAGGATAACAATCGGATTTTTTAAATCACATGTATCCTTTTTATTTTATGTAAGACGTCCTTTCAATCATTATTAAAAGAATTAAAGTTGGACCAATCAATGTCCAGAAAAGGAAATTGCTGGGATAATGCACCACAAGAATCTTTCTTTGGCCATATGAAAGATGAAGTTGATTTTAAAGTTTGTTCTACCTTTGGAAAATTGCAAGTTGAAATCGATAAATATATAAAGTATTATAATAACTATAGATATCAATAGGACTTAAAAAAGATGAGTCCTGTACAATACAGAAATCATCTTCTTCAAATTAATAATTAATAAATTATAAATCCCTATCGTGTCCATTTTATAGGGTACAATTTACTAGAATAAGTATCTGATTCTATAAATTGGGTAGACATTCAACTTGGAAAAACTGAATGTTCCATTTTTTTATTATATGTCAGTCATCCTTGACATATTCGTAATAGCATAAAAACGACTTTTTGACAAGTTGCCAGACTATTAACAATTTTTACTTTGTCAACAGTCTGAATTTTCTTAAAAAAACTTTATTATATTGAAAATGTTATTTATGAAGCAGAAAAAGATTTTCAGAGAATAAAAAAATAAGAGAGGTAAAAAAATGAAGAATGATATTCAATTTGAAAAAAATGATATAATATTTAATTATAGGGTAGCTATAATTATTAAACATGAAGAAAAAGTTTTAGTCCAAAAAGATGATAGAGTAAGTCATTATACTTTGCCAGGTGGAAGATGCGAATTAGGAGAAAACTCTATTCATACGGGAATCAGAGAATTCAAAGAAGAAACGGGAATTGATAT
>CANQAU010000047.1 GCA_947588935.1 uncultured Bacilli bacterium | reverse complement strand
TTAAAATGGATTTTGAAGTTTTTAGTAATGTAATCAAACTTGGAGTATCAACCTTTATTACGCAAATGTCAATTGTTGTGATTTCTTTAGTTTGTAATATTATGTTAGCAAAGTATGGAGCTTTAAGTAAATATGGTGCTGATATACCGATTGCAACGATTGGAATTTGTATGAAAGTATTTAGTATTGTCATCAATATTGTTGTAGGAATTGTTTTAGGAGCGCAGCCAATTCTTGGATATAATTATGGTGCGAAAAAATATGATCGAGTTAAAGAAACTTTTAAACTCGTCATGATTTCTTCTGTTATCATCGGAATTTTCGCAACTATGGTATTTGAATTGTGTCCAGAAATTGTAATTAAAATGTTTGGTACATCCGACTCTCTTTATATGGAATTTGCTGTCAAAACCTTTCGGATTTTTCTGATGTTTATCACGTTTACTTGCTTAATCAAAGTAATTTCTATCTTTTTTCAAGCAGTTGGAGAGCCTTTTAAATCCGCAGTGGTATCCTTATGTCGTGATATTGTGCTTTTTGTGCCACTTGTTATCCTATTACCGAAATTTATGGGTGTCACTGGTCCGTTATGGGCCGCTCCAATGGCGGATTTGTTTGGAATCGGTGTATCCGGAACTTTAACTATCTTATTTTTTAAAAAGTTATCTCATGAAACGATTATTTCAAAAGATTCCGTTGTTATCAAATCATCAAAGCCTGGTGTCATTATCACAATTTCAAGAGAACATGGATCTGCTGGGAAATATATCGGTGAAATCATTGCTAAAAAATTACATATTCCTTATTACGATAAAGAATTAACGGCTTTGGCAGCAAAGGAAAGTGGATTAGATAAAGAATTCGTTTCTAAAATTAACGCAACAAGTGATGTATGGCATGATTTATATTTGACAACATCTCCTGTAAAGTATGCAATTCAAGCGCAAGATCAAATCATTCGTGAAATTGCTGAGCATGGTTCTTGTGTCATGGTAGGGCGTGCTGCTGATTATGTATTAAGGGATCATCCAGATTTAGTAAGGGTATTTATTTATGCAAATCCTGAATACAAAGTAAAAAAATTACAAGAAATGTATGGTGATTCCGAAAAGGATGCAGTGAAAAATATGCATAAATTGGATAAGAATAGAGCTTCTTACTATAAGTTAATTTCTGGAAAAACATGGGGAGATTATCAAAATTATGATTTAATGATTGATTCTTCTGTTGGTGTAGAAAACACGGCTAATGTAATTGTAGAGTACATCAAAAATATTCAAAAATAGAAACCAGATTATCTAGAAATGTTTATATAAAAAACTTATATGAAAAAGAGAAATTTTTCTCTTTTTTTCGTTAGCAAGTGATTTCGTTAACAACAGATGTTTCACAGATTTCACAATGGTAGGTGGAAGATATTGTGGTGTTTCAAAAACACATTGGTATTGTTTCTGATAATCGTAATTCGAAAAAATTTCCTTTTGTGATTCATCCTGCTCATCCTTATCAAATTTGTTATGAAGAAGATATTTTGGGGATATTGTTGGACGTTATCGTATGGTATTGGTACTATAAAAGTGTTTTTTATTTATCAATTTCGTTTGTGATTTGTTCTTTTTATCGTATAATGAAATTATTCAAGGAGTACTTATGAAAAGTAAATGGATATTTTGGATGTTTTTGATCTTTATTCTTGTGACTGGCTGTACAAAAGAGGAAGAGAATCTTTTGGTTTTAGATGATGAGGAGGTCATTTCTTGTTTGGAGGAAGAACTTTTTACGTTTTTTCATCTAGATACCAATTCGTTTCAGGAAATTTCCTTAGAGGATGTTACCAATCAACCAGATCAAATTTCATATTTTAAAGGCATTGCAGTGAATGATGAGGAACGCTATATTTTATATCGTGGTGAAGTGACTTATGATTTTGATGTGATGAAAGATTTTGATCTTTATTTTGGTAATCGGTATTCTACTTATCAACGATTTGAAATTCGAGGAATTCATATTTTGGCGCATCATTCCACCAAGGTTTTGGATGCGAAGAGTTTCGAAAAGAAGTGCGTTTCGAGTCGTTTGTCGATTCCTAAAACGAAAGTAGTTCCTTCTTCATTTCTTTCTCCTTTACAGAAGACAAAAAAGATTGTGATTCGTGGTTCTGAGGAGATTGGCAGTATTACGAATGAAGATGTAATTCAACGAGTACTTCAACTTGTTTCAAGCGGCGGTACTTCTGGAAATACTTATCTTTGTGATGGTCATTCTTTTGAATTTGCTTTTGTTGATGAAAATTTAAAAGAACTTGATACGATTACCGTTTGGAGTGATGGAAGGCGATTTGATTTTGAGAATCATCCTTCATCGGGATGTTTTTACTATACGATTTCTTCGGATGATGATTTTCTTTCGATTATTGAAGATGAAACGGATTATGTTTTTCATAATATTTTCAATTATTCTTCAGAAAAAGATATATGTGATGGAGAATTCCAACCAATTTATGAAGATGAAAATTATCTGTATTCCTTGTCTTGCTTGCAAGATGATTCGGTTTATGTTTGGTTTTTCAAGGAAAATCGGGTCATGAAGTTATCTTATGCTTTGCAAAATCATTTTATTCAACCAGATCAGCTGCATGATTATAATCATTTACTTGTGAAAATGGAAAAGTAAAAAAGATGAATTAAAAAGAAAGGTGTGTTTATGAATCCAAATTTATTGAGTGGTGAAAAGATTCGAAAGAGCGATTTGAAAAAAACGGAAGAAAATATTTTTCCTTTGATTGACGATATGAGAAAAAAATTATTCCATCTGAAAGTTACTCTTGTTTTCTTGTTTTTCTTACTTTTGCTTTTTTTTCTTTGTTTTGGCATTCATCAATGGCACGTTCATCATCCTTTACCGGTTCTTTTTGATTCTTCTTCGGTGTCCATTGATTATGAACAATTAAACCAATTGCTTCAAGAAAAAATTATGGAACAAAGTGAACAAGAAGCAATTCATTCTCATGCGAAAAGTTTTGTAGCCATGCATCATTATTTTATTGATGTATTTGAAAATCAAATTTTGGTATATAGTTGGGTTTTAGAGAGTACTTATTATGAGGAAGATGGTAAAATTTTGCAGGAATCTGGTTTTAGCATCCCTCATAAATTTGTCATTACTAAAGAAGGGGATACTTATTTTTTAGAGAATATGTTTATTCCGCGAGATGGAGAATCTTATCAGCAGGATATGAAGCGTTTATTTCCAAGTCAAGTGCTTGTGGAAATGAAAAAAGTTTCCCAAGATGGTGTTTTAGAAGATTTACAGTTTCAAATTCAAAAACAAAAGGAGTGTTATTATCACTGATATTTTTATTTTCCTCTTTTTTTAGCTGAAAGATATGAGTCATTCACCAATGCAACTAAATTTCAACAAAAAACAACTGAAAAGTGATGGTTTGCAACTGGTTGAAATCATAAAATAGGGCGTGTAAGGAGGAAAAATATGAATACTGTTTTTGCAGAAAATTTAAAGAAAATACGAAAGGAAAATCATTTATCTCAGGAACAACTGGCAGAAGAGTTGGGGGTTTCTAGACAGGCGATATCGAAATGGGAATCGGCTTTAGCATATCCGGAGATGGATAAAATTGTTGCCATTTGTGAGAAGTTTCATGTCAATATTGATGATTTACTTCATCATGATATTTTAGAGATTAAGGGAGAAGAGGAAACGAAAAAAAATTTGAATCAGTATGTTGATGATTTTTTAAATTTTATTACGAATACCATTTCTCTTTTGAGTCGTATGAGTTTTAAGAGTAAATGCAAATGGTTGATTGAACAATGTTTTCTTTGCTTTCTTTTGTTTTTAGTATCGAGTGCCCTTTGGTACTTTGGAACATCTTTTTTTAAAAATATCTTGTATTTTTTGCCACATGGTGTTTTTCTGTTTGTTTTCTCGTTATTTCGTAGTCTTCTTTTGTTATTTTTGCTTGTTTTTTCCATCATCATCTTGATCCATATTTTTAAAGTTCGTTATTTGGATTATTATGAAAATTATAAAAAAGGTGAAAACAAGAAAACGGATGAGGTGCCTCTCAAAGATGAAAAGCCAAGAAAACTTGATTGGTCTTTTGAACAACCAATCATTATTCGAGATCCGAAACATAGTGAATATCGATTTATTCAAGGTCTTTTTAAAATGATTATTGTTGGCATTAAATTTTTTGCTTTGGTGGTTTGTTTTGGACTTTGTATGTCTCTTGTTGGTTGTTTTACTTTCTTTATTCTTTCTTTTATGGTCATTCAAAGTGGGCTATTCTTTTTCGGATGGCTTGGTGCTTCTTTGTGTTTGGGAATTCTCAATTTTATTGTTTTGCTTCTTTTCTTTAATTTTGTTTTTGACCGAAAAAGTGATAAGAAGAAAATGATTTGGAGTTTTTTGATTACGGTTTGTCTATTGGGAATCAGTATTGGATTTCTTCTCGTTGGATTTTTGCATTTTGATATTGTTCGTTCTTTGGATTCTTTTCCAAAGGTGGAGTCGATTCGAATTCCGATGAGTCCTAATTTGTCTTATCAAATGCAAAAAGATGCAACTTATATTGAAGAAGATATTTCTGATATTCGCATTGAATATGAAACGTCTTTGGAATGTTCGGTAAAACCAAGAATGATTTATGAGCACATTTATTTGGATACATCTTGTGATAATTCCCTTTTGATTGCTAGAGAATTTCTCCAAAGTTTGAATCAAAAAAAGATTTTGGATGTGACCAGTGAAATTCGAAATGTAAAAATTTATGCATCTTTCGAAAATCTGGATTTGTTACAAAGAAATCGAGAAATATCACGTTAATACGGATATTTCTTTTTTATCTTTATTTTCTTTTTCTTTTCTAAATTCTTTCTTTTTGGTATGATAATGGTGTTTAGGATTTGATATTATGTATGATGTAATTATTATTGGAGCAGGTCCTGCTGGATTATTTACAGCGTATGAACTGATTGAGAAGAAGAAAGATTTAAAAATATTATTACTTGAAAAAGGAAAATTTGCCAATAAAAGAGTTTGTCCGATGTCTAAAACGGGGCATTGTGTAAATTGTCATCCTTGTGCTATTCTTTCTGGGTATGGAGGAGCGGGAACCTTTTCCGATGGAAAATTGAACTTTATTCCAAAATTAGGTAAATCTGATTTATTTAAATATATGGATCAAAGTGCTGCTTATCAACTGATTGATGATACGGAAAAAATTTTTAATCATTTTCAGATGGATTCGGAAGTTTATCCTACCAATATGGCCGAAGCAAAAGAATTGGAAGAAAAAATTGCCCGTGTTGGTGCGAGTTTGTTGATCATTAAACAAAAGCATTTGGGTAGTGATCATTTACCACGTTATATTATGGATATTACCAATTATTTACGAAAAAAACAAATCGAATTATTGGATTGTTGTGATGTTGTAGATATTAGTGAACTAGCGGATGGAAATTACGAAGTTACTTATCAACAAGACAAATCGATGATTTCTCAAAAAGGAAAATATGTTGTCGTTGCTCCTGGAAGAACGGGTGCGAAATGGATTCAACAATTGGCAGATAAATATCATATTTCTTATACTTCACAAAGCATTGAAATTGGGGTACGTGTCGAAGTTCGAAAAGAAATTTTGGCACCGATTACGAATGTGATTTATGATCCGACGATTTTTATTAAGACAGATACTTACAATGATGAAATTCGAACGTTTTGTACCAATCCGGGTGGATTTGTAGCCAAAGAAAATTATAATGGTTATATTTGTGTTAATGGTCATGCTTTAAAAGATAAAAAATCGAGTAATTCAAATTTTGCTTTTATTTCGAAAGTGAATTTGACTGAACCTGTTACGAATACTAGAGAGTATGGAGAATCCATTGCGAAAATTGCCAATACGTTAGGAGCTGGAAAACCGATTGTTCAAACTTTACGGGATTTACGTTCTGGAAGAAGAAGTACCATGAATCGCATTTCAAAGGGATTTATTGAACCAACGTTAAAAGATGTGGTAGCAGGGGATTTGGCTTTAGTTTTACCTCATCGCATTATTAAAAATATTTTGGAGGGACTGGATACATTAAATAAAATTATTCCTGGAGTTAGTAATGGAGAGACGCTTCTTTATGGACCAGAGATTAAATTTTTTAGTAATGAAATCGAGACCGATTCACATATGAAATTAGTCTCTCACAACATTTACTTTATTGGGGATGGAGCCGGAAAAGCTGGTAATATTGTTACGGCGGCGGCTACCGGACTTATTGCAGCGAGAGATATTTTAGAAAGATTAAAATAATTTAGGAGGAAATATTAATGTGTACCGCAATTACTTATCAAACGAAAGATCATTATTTTGGAAGGAATTTGGATTTAGAGTATTCTTATCATGAGACAGTGAGTGTTATGCCTCGAAATTTTCCACTTTGTTATCGTAAGGGAAGCAAAATGGAACATCATTATGCGATGATTGGCATGGCTTATGTGAATGAGGGTTATCCACTTTATTATGATGCTATTAATGAAAAGGGATTGGGCATGGCTGGTTTGAATTTTCCTACCAATGCTTATTATGGTGAAGAAAAAGAAGGAAAGGACAACATTGCTCCTTTTGAGTTTATTCCTTGGGTGCTATCACAGTGTGAAACGATTTCTGAGGTCAAGGAGTTATTGAATCATACGAATCTTGTGAATCTTTCTTTTAGTGATGAGTTACCGGTTTCACCTCTTCATTGGATGATTAGCGATAAAGAAAAATCTATTGTTGTAGAGTGTGTTCAAGAAGGAATGAAAGTTTATGATAATCCGGTTGGTATTTTGACGAATAATCCAACTTTTGATTACCATCTCTTTAATTTAAATAATTATATACACTTATCCACTGAGCAACCTACTAATCAATTTTCAAAGCAATTATCTTTACATTGTTACAGTCGGGGAATGGGAGCCATGGGTCTTCCTGGAGATTTATCTTCTTTATCGCGTTTTGTGAAAGCTTCTTTTACGAAAATGAATTCTTTATCTGGAAATTCGGAGAGTGAAAGTATTAGTCAATTTTTTCATATTTTAGGTTCTGTTTATCAACAAAGAGGATGTGTCCATATGGGTGAAAATCAATATGAAATTACCATTTATAGTTCTTGTTGTAATCAAGATAAGGGAATTTATTATTATACAACCTATGAAAATAGTCAGATTACGGGTGTGGATATGTTTCATGAAGATTTGGATGGTTCTCAGTTAGTTTGTTATGGACTTCGAACGGGCCAACAGATTTTTATGCAAAATTAATTATCTATTTCTTTTAGGTTCTTCTCATTGAAATGTTGTTTTTTATGATATGATAAAATAAATTTAGGAAGTGATGTCATGCGTTATAAAGTAGTGAAAGATGCGGAAGCGATTGTGGGAAAAAGTTCATATTTTGTTCATAATCCAAGTAAGTTAAAAAATAAATGGAAAGATGTTTTTCAAAATGATCATCCAATTATGTTAGAACTTGGAATGGGACGTGGTGATTTTATTATTCATATGGCTCAGAAATATCCTCGTTTTAATTTTATTGGTGTCGAATTAAATCTTTCACAAATGGTGAGTGCTGTTCAAAGATTAGGAAATCAACATTTGCCAAATTTAAAACTCATTCATTTAGATGCCAGAGATCTTGATCAAGTTTTTGGGCGAGAAATTCATACGATATATTTGACTTTTTCAGAACCATGGCCGAAAAAACAAGATGAAAAAAGACGTTTTACTCATGAAAGTTATTTACGTCTTTATGATAAAATATTTCAAAAAAATAAACATATTATTTTGAAAACGGATAATAAAAAATTATTTGCTTATTCTTTAGAGACTTTATCCCAATATTGGTATTCTTTTGAGAGAGTGAGTTTAGATTTACATCATGATGAAGAACCTATTGAAAATGTGATGACGGATTTTGAAAAAGTATATTATAAAGAAGGGCGTCCGATTTATTATGTCGATGCGCGCTATGAAGATTGAGTGCTATTTTAATGGCACTTTTTTGTGATGAAAATTACAGCTTTGACATAATCTTTCGATTCGTTTGTTTTCTTGAAATCCTTTTTTCATTTTTTGATATCTTGACGAATGAATGATGTTTTCTAAGGAATCGTGAAAGATATTTCCTAAACGGATGGAACCTTGTGCGTCTAGACAACATGGAACGACTGTGCCATCGGATAAGATGCCAATGTGATCTTTTAGAGCATAGCAAGGGCCAGTGATATCGGAATCTTTGTTTTCTTGAGGCCATATAAATTCTTCATGCGTATTTAAAAAGACGTGATGGTCGATATGGGTTTCATTTTGAATGTGGTTGATGTCAATCTCTTTGTGAAAGTGTTCATTGATTTTGTGAATGATTTCTTTGGTATATTCATTTTTTACCCAAATTCGAAGGGAAATATAGGTATGTTTTTTGAGTACTTCAATGGCATCAAAAATGTCCTTTAGATATTCGTCTAGCGATTTTTGATATTGGGGATGAAAGGAATGAAGAGAAATGTTGATTTGGCGAATCTTGGTATTTTCTTTGATTTTTTTGATGAAATAGCCGTTGGTTGTGATGTTAATCCAAAAGTCTTGACTGGCAACATGGATGAATTGGTTGATTTTGGGATGTAGTAGGGGTTCTCCGAGTATATGCAAGTAGAGATATTTGGTATAGGGTTTTATTTTTTCTAAAATGGTTTGCCATTCTTTTTCGGTTAAAAATTTTGGAGGTCTTTGATTTTGAATACAAAAGGGGCAGGATAAATTGCATTGGTTGGTAATTTCAATATATATTTTTTTGAACATCGTAACACCGGCTTTTCGTTATTATATCATAGGTTGGTATGCTATACTATTTTTGGGGTGTGAACTTTATGATTTTGAATGTGAGTGGAAGAACGGATATTGTTGCGTTTTATAGTTCTTGGTTTATCAAACGTTTACAGGCTGGTTTTGTCGATGTTCGAAATCCTTTTTATGAAAAATTAGTGACCGTAACAGGAGAAGCTGTTGCAGAGCCGCAAACTCTATCGGTTAGGCTAGG
>CANQAU010000046.1 GCA_947588935.1 uncultured Bacilli bacterium | reverse complement strand
AGATGATGTGGATTATGTTATTCCTGGAAATGATGATGCAGTTCGTTCTGTAAAAGTGGTTTTAGGCGTTTTAAATAATGCTATTTGTGAAGCAAATGGACTTGAGATGGTTGATTATGTTACCGAAGAAGATAAGAAAAAAGACGAAAGTAAAACCAAAGAAGATGCAAATGTAAATGTCATGGAAGAAGCTTTAAAACAAGAAGTGAAAGAAGTGGAAGAAGCAAGCCATGAAGAAGAAATCATGGAAGATTTATCTAGTAAGACTCTTGCTGAGTTAAAATCTTTAGCAAAAGAATCTGGAATTAAAGGTTATAGTACCATGAAAAAAGATGAATTAATTGCATCTTTATCAAAATAGAAGAGGAGGCATCGGATATGATTACCGCTGAAATGGTAAAAAATTTAAGAGAAACAACAGGTGCAGGCATGATGGATTGTAAAAAAGCTTTGACGGAATGTAATGGAGATATGGAAAAAGCAATCGATTATCTTCGTGAAAAAGGAATTGCGAAAGCAACAAAAAAAGAAAGTAGAATAGCTGCGGAGGGACTTGCAAATATTTTTGTAAAAGGAAATAAAGCAGTGATTTTAGAAGTGAATTCTGAAACGGATTTTGTTAGTAAAAACGAAGAATTTAAAGAAATGATTTCAAGTATTGGAGAGGCTTTATTAGCTGGAAATGCCAAGACGATGGAAGAAGCACTTCTTTTGCCTTCTAAAGAGGGTACTGTTCAAGATTTAATTGTTCAAAAGACAGCGAAGATTGGAGAAAAATTATCTTTTCGTCGATTTGTTTGCTTAGAAAAGAAAGATGATGAAGTGTTTGGTGCCTATTTACATTTAGGTGGAAAAATTGCTGCACTTTCTTTACTTCGTGGAGCAAATGAAGAAGTTGCAAAAGATGTTGCGATGCAAGCAGCTGCAATGAGTCCAAAATGTATTTTCCGTTCTCAAGTTCCTGAAGAGGAAGTTATGAGGGAAAGAGAAGTCTTAAAAGAACAAGCTATGAATGAAGGAAAACCTGAAGAAATCGCTGCGAAAATGGTTGAAGGTAGACTTCATAAGTTTTATAAAGAAGTTTGTCTTGCTGAACAAGCATTTATTAAAGATAGCGATTTAGATGTTCAAACTTATGTCAAGAATCATGGTGGAGAAATTTTGGAAGTTATTCGTTATGAAGTTGGCGAAGGAATGGAAAAAAGACATGATGATTTTGCACAAGAAGTTATGAAACAAGCAAAAGGAGAATAATTTATTGGACACTTTCTTTGGAAAGTGTCTTTTTCATTCTTTTTATTTATGTTATACTTTATGTTAAGTGAGTGATGATATGAAAGCACAACGAAAACCAATGGCTATGTGGCAAAAGATTTTGTATTTTTTTTCTTTTGTAATTTTAATATGGGCTTTTATTTATCTTGGAACTCGGGATTATCACGTTCATGATCAAACGGATGCAGAATTATTTTCTCAAGAGTATCCGAATGTGGGTGAAAACAATTCTTTTCATTATCTGTCATCTTATGAGACGCTGGAATTTTTAAATCAACAATCTGGTCTTTTGTTTTTAGGATTTTCGGAAAATGAATGGAGCGGATGGGTGGCTGAATTTTTACAGAAAGCCAGTTTGCAATGTGATTACATGCCTATTTATTATTATGATTTTTCGCTTGATCGTGTTTATCATCATGATCATTATATGATGATTGTTCAAAAATTAAAGGAATATGCGGTGCAAGATGATATGGGAAATGTGGAACTTTATGCACCAACGGTGATTGGGGTTCTGAATGGCAAGATTGTGTATTTTGATAGTGAGACGAATTTTGTTCCAGGAAATATGACTCCAAGTGATTATTGGACGAAAGAGAAAAAAGATGAGAAGATTCAAGATTACGTGCAAGTAATTCAAAAAATCAAGAAAGAAGAATAAAAATGAAGGGAAAAATGAATGAAAAAACGGTTCAAGTGGTTTCTTGTGCCGTTGCCGTTGCGGTGATGATTCTCCTTTTAAGTGGGGATATGATTATTAGTCAGTTTCTGCCAATTGTACCCAATCAAGAAATGAAGGAAGCGGATGTGGAGAAAGATTATTTGGATAGTCCTTATCCTTTTGACGTTTCTTTTATGGAAGAAGTGAATTTAACACGGGCGGTTGAATTGATTCAAAGTGGAGATGAAATCTTTCTTTTCTCAGCAAAAGCAAGTGATAGCAATAGTCGTTATTTTCTTTCATTTCTTTTGGATGCCGGAGATGATATTACTCAAACGATTTACTTTTTAAATCGGGCGAATGTCCGTCCAAGTACTGAGGGGTATGATGAGTTTGTGTCGTATTCTGAGGAAATTCGGAAACGTTTTTTAACGGTTCCTTATTTGATGGCTTTTCGTGATGGAAAATATCAAGGAGGAATTATTGGTCGACAAGCCAATTTAGAAGAGGTTATTTTTCAATTTTTACATCAATTTGAGCAATAGGTTGTGATTTTTTGGGTATATTAAAAATGATTATTTTTCATTGTCAAAAATCGGAAGGTTCGCTATAATATTTTTAAAAGAAAGAGAGTACTTATGAAAAGTGAAACTGAATTAAAAATGAAGAAGGCTATTGAGTCTTTAGATGCAAAATTATTAAACATTCGGGCAGGGAGAGCCAATCCAAGTATGTTAAATGGTATTTTGGTCAATTATTATGGGGTACCAACGGCGATTCATGCACTTGCAAATATTACCGTCCCAGAGGCAAGACAATTAATGATCAAACCGTTTGATCGGAGCACTTTAAAAGAAATTGAACGGGGAATTAATGAGGCCAATTTAGGAATTACGCCGATTAATAATGGCGAAGTGATTATCTTAACGATTCCGGAACTTACGGAGGATCGAAGAAAAGATTATGTAAAGCAAGCGAAAAGTGTTTGTGAAGAGGCTAGGGTTGCTCTTCGCAATATTCGCCAAGATGCCAATAATGATATTAAAAAATTAGAGATGCCTGAAGATGAAGAAAAAAGGGAACTAGCGGTTATCCAAGATCTTGTTAACGATTATAATCAAATTATAGATGAACATTTAAAAGAAAAAGAAAATGAATTAATGCAATTTTAGTGTATATTTCTTCGAAAAAAATTTTCAAATTTCTTTTTTTGTGATATGATAATAGAGATAGATGATATGGTGATGGTACTATGAACTATAAGAATGTGTTTAAAAGAGAGACAAAAGTTATTGCTTATGTGGTGATTTGTCTTACACTTGTTGTCATTGGTGGAAGTTATGCAATGTTTTTACAAGTTGATCATAACACTACGAATCAAGTAGTTGAAGCAGGTGACTTGGTTATTACTTATACCAATAAAAATGGACATGAAATATCCGGTGATGACGTCATTACCAATTCGGCTTGTTTAGAGCCCATGGACGATTCGGATGCATCGTTGATGACGGATTGTACGTATTTTTTAAATATTTTGAATCGAGGTTCTCTTCCAGCCAGTTATCGTTTGGTTCTTTATAACAATGTGGAGGATTTACCTCTGGGAAAAGAATTTGTCGATCATAATTTGATTCGGATTGGTCTTCGAAAAGGAACGGAGATGAAACTCGACAATTTTAAAACGGATTATCTCATTAATTATGCTCATACACCAGAAACTGCAGAAGAGACTGGACAAAGTAAGATTCGCTATGTTTTGGATGAAGGGGTTTTGGAATCGCAAAAGGATATTTCCTATAGTGTTCAAGCATGGATCGATGAAGATTTGGCAACGCATGGAACGATTGGAAAATATGTTTATTTAAAGTTAGAGGTCACGGGAGTTGTTTCTGAGGATGCACCTCTTACCAATGATAGTAATTCGGGAGCACCTATTTCATAGGTGTTTTTTTCCGCTTCTTTTTCTTGCGATTGAAACTTGCTAGTGATATAATCAAAAGTAGTAACTTGAAGGGAGGGAAATTCATGACAAAAGTTGTAGTAACGAATGGTAACATCGATGGAGCTTTAAAGAAATTTAAAGCAAAAGTTGCACGTAGTGGCGTCCCTTCAGAATTAAAGAAAAGAAAACACTATGAAAAACCTGGCGTAAAGAGAAGAGAAGCCAAAAAAGAAATGATCCGTAATGCACGGAAACATAGAAATTATTAAGAGGGTGGATTATGACACTTACCGAAACCATTACAAAAGATATGACGAATGCCATGAAAGCATCTGATAAATTTTCTCTTAGTGTATATCGCATGCTTAAAAGTGCACTTCAATTAGAGCAAATCAGTAAAAAACATGAGCTTTCTGATGATGAAGTGATCTCTGTTATTAAAAAACAGGTCAAACTTCGAAAAGATTCTATTTGTGAATATGAAAAATATGGTAGAGTAAAGCAGATAGAAGATTTAAAAAAAGAAATTGACATTATGAGTGCTTATCTTCCACAAGAATTATCTTTCGAAGATGTGAAAAAAGCCATTGAAGATGTTTTTGAGGAGTTACAACCAGCATCGATGAAAGATATGGGACGGGTTATGAAAGTTTTAACCGAACGGATTGGCAATGTCGCAGATATGTCGGTCGTTAGTTCTTTGGTTAAAGAAAAGTTGATGTAAGAGAAAAGTTTTTCTCTTTTTTTCATATATTTTATTGGTGATGTTATGCAACTTGTCAATCGAGTTCGAAACTTTTTAATTGATGATGATTATTATATCGATCTGTATGAGAATTTTATTCATGTTTTTTCTTATGAAGATATTCTTCAGTTACGAGAAAATGAAGTTGTGTTGCAAATGAATTCTTTTCAATTGGTGTTAGGGAAGTCATTTTTTAGTGAAAAAACTGGAGAAGAAAGAGTTGTTATTACAAGGGGTTTTAGAAGAGTTGAAGATGATTCGATGAGGCATTTGATATGGGTTGAAATCACGTGTGATCAACCAGAATTGGTTTTAAAAAAAATTTACTCTTTATCGATTGATGTGTTCCAAGTGATTTATCTTTCTCGTGGGTTGCGTCTTAAAATTCTAGCAGCTGATGAGGATAAAATATCCAAATTGATTTTTTATCGGGTTCGGAAAATTCGCGATGCTGGCATTTTTTTTCTTCCATCTTATCTTCATAAGAAGTGGCTTTGGATGGTAGGAATTCTTTGCTTTCTTTTTTTGGTGTTTTTTTTTCAGTCATTTTATGATTGATGTGACGGTGGTTCATTCTTCGAAAGAAATTCGTTTTTTGGTGACGAAAGCTTTAGAAGATCATGGGATACAACGTTTTACTTTTCGAAAAAGTTTTCAAGAATTGACTCAAATTCAACAACAAATTTTGGATGAATATCCGGATATGTTGGAGTGGTTACAGATTGAAAGCGTAGGGATGCGATATATCGTTCGAATCGAACAGCGAATTGTTCATACACCGGAAGAAAAGCTGGAACGGTGTCACTTGGTGGCGACGAAATCTGGAATTGTCAAAAAGATTTTTTATTCCGCCGGCGAAGCACAAGTGGCCGTAGATGATTTTGTTAAAGAAGGAGATATTTTAGTTGGAGGCATTTTGAAACATCAAGATCGTGTTACCGATGAAGTTTGTGCAAGTGGAAGTGTATTTGCAGAGGTTTGGTATACAACACATGTCACGATTTCGAAAACGTATGAATCTTATCAAGAGACGGGAAAACGAAGATGGAACTTGATGGTTCGTTATGGTTCTGTGAATCATTTGGTTTTTCGTCCACGGGTGCAAGAATTTGTGAATGAAATAAAGCATTTGTTTTCTTTTGGAAAGTATGATTTTTCTTGGGTCATTCAAAAAGAAGTTACGAAAGAAGTGAAAAATTATTCTGAAGAAGAAATGCTTCAAAAGGCTTTGGAACTGGTCGATGAAAAATTTCACATGCAACTTCAAGAGGGAGAAGAGATTCTCTATAAAAAAGTTTTGAAAAAAACACAGAATGATAGTACAATGGATGTAGAAGTTTTTGTTGCTGTCCTTGAAAATATTAGTAAGCAAGAAGAATTTCCAGAACAAAAAAAGGAAGGTTAAGACGATGATACTGAATTTGCTAACCAATGCTATTGCAAAAATATGGCCGATGCTTACTATTTTTTTAGTCGTGATTATTGCGATTCGTATTTCTTATATTCGAATTAATCATGAACGGTTTGTTTTTTATCAAGAATTTTTAAATCTCATTTTTGTTGTATATGTGCTCATTTTATTTCAACTTTTGACGGATGCGGAAATTAATACGACGAGTGGATTAAATTTAGTTCCTTTTACAGAGATGTTTCGGTATGAAATTGGCAGTCCTTTGTTTTATTCGAATGTCGTTGGCAATATTTTCTTGTTTTTACCTTTTGGATATTTTGTATCTGGATATGTAAAAGCGACCAAAATTAGCCATATCTTATTTATTAGTGTGGTGAGTAGTTTGACGGTCGAATTGGTTCAGTTACAAATTGGACGCAGTTTTGATATTGATGATATTTTATTAAATGTTGTCGGTGCAGTGTTGGGATTTTTAATTTATATTGCTTTATGTGCTATTAAAAAACATTTGCCGCGCTTTTTACGCAGTGATCTGTTTTATAATATCATTTGTATCATTTTGTGTATTCTTTGTTTTCTTTACTTTACAAAAATTATGGGACTTGGGTGGTTTTGATGGATCATGTTTGTATCAATGATAATTATGGATATGCTTCGTATGATTATTTAGAAGAAGTGATTATGGCAACGTTATCTCATGAGCATGCGCTTGGGGCTTTTGTGTCCATTATTTTTGTTGGTAATGACGAGATTTTAAAACTCAATACGCAATACCGAGGAATTCAACGGGTGACGGATGTTATTAGTTTTGCTTTAGAAGATAATGAAACGAGTCCATCCGAAATTCGAGTGCTTGGAGATATTTACATTTGTATTCCGAGAATGAAAGAACAAGCATTATTTTATGGACATAGTGAGAAAAGAGAACTTTCTTTTTTGGTAGTGCATGGACTTTTGCATTTACTGGGATATGATCACATTCAAAAATCGGATGAAGAAGTGATGTTTCCGTTACAAGATGAAATACTAGAAAGTGTGGGGATTTTGCGTTGAAAAGTGGATTTGTCAGTTTAATTGGTCGACCAAATGTTGGAAAAAGTACTCTTTTAAATACGATTATTAATGAAAAAATTGCCATTACTTCGAATAAGGCGCAGACGACACGAAATATTATTCAAGGAATATATAATGAACCGGGGTATCAGATTGTTTTTATGGATACACCTGGAATTCACAAACCACAAGGAAAATTGGGTCGCATTTTAAATAAAGAAAGTTATTCGGTCATGAAAGATGTGGACGTTGTTTTATTTGTGAGCGATGCATCGACGGGGATGGGGCCTGGAGACAAATTCATCATGGAGAGTTTAAAGAGTGTCAAAGTTCCGGTCATTTTGATTTTAAATAAAATTGATTTGATTCCCGATGAAAAGATTCTTTTGATGATTAGCGAGTACAAAGATTATTACAACTTTGCTGAGATTGTTCCGATTAGTGCGCTTACCAATGATAATGTAGATCGTCTTTTAACGGTCATTAAGAAGTATTTAAAAGATGATGTCATGTATTTTGATCCAGCGATTAAAACAAGCAACAGCATTTATTTTATGATTAGTGAGTTGGTACGAGAAAAACTTTTGAATGTGACAATTGAAGAAGTTCCTCATAGTTTGACTTGTATTACGACACATTATGAAGAAAATGCGGATTTAGTCAAAGTGGGGGTCGATATTATCGTCGATCGCGATTCGATTAAAAAAATTGTCATTGGACGTCATGGGGAACGACTTAAAAAAGTGGGAACCTTGGCGCGAAAAGAAATGGAAGAAATGCTGCATAAAAAAGTATATTTGGAATTGTATGTAAAAACAGTCAAGAACTGGCGTGAAAAAGAAAAACATTTAAAAGAATACGGTTTTGATGATTTTGAAGCATAAATGGGGAAGATTTGCATAAACTTTCTAATCTCATCACATAATAAAAATAGAAAGCGTGATTATATGAATAAGAAAGAATTATGGGAAATGTTTCGAAAAACCGGAAAAATTGAATATTATTTAGCTTATAAAAGACAAGAAAAGAAGTGAGAGCATGATTACAAAAGTAGAAGGTTTTATTATCAGTGAAGTGAGTTATGGAGAATCTTCGAAAGTAATCAATGTGTTTACGAAAGAATTTGGAATCATAGGAATTATGTGTAAGGGTGCCAAGAGTATGAAAAGTCGTTTGCGGGCTCTTACGCTTCGTTTTACCTATGGTTTTTTTTATATTTATTATAAAGAGGGAAAGTTATCGATTTTAAAAGATGTCGATGTGATCAAACCACTTGCTCATATTACTTCGGATATTACGCTTCTTAGTTATTTAAATTATTTGACCGAGTTGACGGTGCAAGTTTATAAAGAAAGTAAAAGCGATGAAATTTTTCCTCTTTTTTTGTCGGTTGTTTTCAAAATGGAAGAAGGATTGGATCCCCTTGTTTTAACAAACATTTTGGAGATTAAGTATTTGCCTTTTTTGGGCGTTGGGTTGAACCTTGATGCGTGCGTTTATTGTGGAAATCAAACGAATATTGTGACGATTGATGCGGATGCGGGGGGATATCTTTGCAATCGATGTTTAAAGGATGAAAAAGTGGTTCTTTTAAAAACGGTCAAGATGATTCGGATGTATTATTGGGTTGAAATTTCGAGTATTCATGAACTACATATTCATAAAGAAGTGAAAGAAGAAATCAACGATTTTTTAAATCGATATTATGAACGGTATACGGGGCTTTATTTAAAGAGTAAAGATTTTTTAAAAAAGATTCAATCTTTATAATGTTTTTTGGGGTGAGATGGATGCGCGTAACGATTTGGAAAAAAGATGAGATTTCTGTTTATTATGTTCAAAAGATTTGTGAAGTTATTTTACTTTCTTCTTCGTTTGTCGATTGGAATTTTTTGGATGAATCCATTTATCAAAAAGAAATTTTGGATGCGTTACAGCAAATGATTTTGCGGTTTCAAGCTAAAGGATTTTTGAGTGAAGAGATGAAAGAGTCGGCGCGGACGTATTTGATGGATTATCGTCAAGCAATGTCTTCTTTTCATCGTGAAGAAGAAACGAGAAAAATTAATGAAATTCTTCTTTTCTTAAATCAAGTTCCTTCGGTTTCTTTTCAGGATGCGATTCGATATGAAAAAGAAAAACGAAGAAAAAGCCTTTTTCCTTTTTTATATACTTATTCGTTATCGGACCAACAAATTTCGGCTCTCATGCATTATTATCCAGCGGAGGAATTATCTATTTTTTATCATTTGAGTGAGAATGTTTCACCGGATGATTATTTTTCTTTTGCTTTTCAGCAAATTTATCACTATGCCTTTTTAGCTACTTGTGAGTTGTTTTATAAAGAGTGTCCTCGTTTATATCAAGATTCGGTTTTTTGTCAACGGGTGATGCATG
>CANQAU010000045.1 GCA_947588935.1 uncultured Bacilli bacterium | reverse complement strand
CTTCAATCATAATAAAAAGAAGTGTAATATTCAATTACATTTCTGTAATTAATTATTACACTTTTATAGTACCAAAAAGTACCATCAGGTACTTTCCATTATTCAGCACTATTAAGACTAGCTATGTTATCCAAAGCAGTTCTTAAATTCGTTGCTGCGGTTTGTAAAACACTATTAAAGCTTGTAGCATTTTCATTTAATTTGTCATGAACATCTCTTAATGTTTCAATATTTCCGCCTTCTGTCCAATTTTGCATTAAAGCGTTATATTTTTCATTATAATCATCAACAAATGCATTAAATTTGCTTTGAACATCAGTAAGTGCTTGATAATCTTCTTCAGCACTATCCTTAACATCATATTCAGTCGTTTCAGGAACTCGGTCAATATCACGACTGTCAGCAGGCATAGAAGTAATTGTAGGTGATTGAACACTTACAGCAGCTCCTCCGTTTGCTGCACGAACAGATTGCATATTGCGAATAGCATTAACCGTTTCATAAGAAATTTGAATAGAAGCATGTGCAATATCATATAAAGCAGTATGTAAATCAATCAAATTGTTAATTTGTGCAGTAGCGTCACTACCAATCCAGTTAACGCGTAAAGTTTCAATAAGTTGTCCTAATTTAACAGTAACATCTCCTCCAGCATTACTTGCAGCATTAAAGGCATTTGCTTGAGTTCCAGCATTGTCTAAATCAGATACTTTAATATTTAAAGCCATTTTCTTTTTTCTCCTTTTCTATTAAGTACACCCGTACTTTCAAGTAAAGCGTATCACATAGAAAAAAGAACTGTCAAACAAAACTAGCAAAAAGCGTAAAATAAGTGTTAAATAAGTAAAAATATGGATTTATCACTATATCTATTCTCTTTCAAAAAAAGAACTGCAATTAGCAATTCTTCAAAAACAATTTTAATTCTTATGATAATCTGTAAGTAGTTTTACTCTTGTTGCTCGAGAAGTAGATACCACATATCCATAATCATTTGGAATATCATCGCGATCCTCACGATTAAACTTGGCAACTTTGATAATGGATTGTTCACTAATTCCACTACCAATCCAAATTCCTCTAGAACTATCACTACCCGTTTTAAACCACTCTTCATAAGCAAAATTACGTAGTAAATCTGGACTATCAATAAAGACAAAAGATACCAAATTCATCGCTGCATTTTTCTTCATCATCGGAGCAAGAAGTTTCTTCGTCTCGTCTTTTAATTTGTTAAAGATATCATACATACCATAAACAAAACAAATCATACTCTTCTGTTTTAAAACTACTTCATCACTGTAATCTGCTGCTTCATAAAGTGCATATACCTTATCCACATAAGTTGCAATGGTACTCAACACCGTATCAAATTGTTTCAAATATAAACGGTCTTTAAAAGGTGCATCATCAAAATTCATATCCGTGGAATTTAAAAACAAAAAGTCCGTATTCACAATATCATACGCTTCACTAGCAAAAGCCTTCACAAACGGATACATTCCCTCTAACTCAAAGCCACTAATAAAGTGAATGGCATTTCTCTTAAAGTTATACTTTTCAATGGCCAAACTACTTGTATTAACACCAACCGCCAAATTAAGTTCCGTACCAATCTCATTGCGAATCGTTTGATAATTGACTTCTTCTGGTAAGATTGGAATTCGTTTCGCCCGGTAATTAACTTTCTGTAAAATCGCTTCACAATACTTTTGAACAAATTGAGTTAAATCATCATCTTTTTTCACTACACTTGCAGTCTGAAACTCAAAAATGGTTTCTTTACGGAACAATCCACGTCCCTTTAAATGAGCCGGAATCTTCCCACGACAATTTCCTAAAATAGAAGAATAATCCATATCATCATTCTGCTCTAAAGCATACACAAGTGCCATATTTTGTCTAGTCCGAACCCGAACAGAACTATCACTACTTGCGGTAATCACAAAGAAAATTCCATATTTAAAGCTATCACGAGAAATCTGATTTAACAAATCGACCTTTTCTTCATAATTTTCCGTAAATGCCTCAAAATTATTAATCATAATAATCCAATTTGGCATTTTCTCATTTTCAGTTTTCATATAAGATTGATAACTTCCACCAAAATTCGCAAAGATTTGTTTCCGGCGATTTAATTCTTCGACAATCATCTTCAGTAAATTATTCGTTTTTTCTTCTTCAGAAACATAAACAATATCCCCAACATATGGACTATTTTGATACATTCGAAGCGTTTCTGCCCCAAAATCCATAATATAGAAATTAACTTCTTCTGGAGCATAAGTAAGCATACAAGAATAAAGAAGAGTGCTCAAGAATTGTTCTTTTCCACTACCAGCAATTCCATAAATCACGACATTACCATTCTTGGAAAAAGGAATGGTCAAAAGATATTGATTTTGACTAGCAGGATCATCATACTCACCAATAATTGGATTTAAATCATATGCTTCATGTTCATAATGATATTTATTTTTTAAAGCATCGACAAAAATAAATTCTGGAATCTTATCAAGCCATAACTTTTGAACAGAAATCTTTTCATCTCGTGCAATATCGCAAAGATATTTCACAATATTTGGAAGTTCTTCTCCCAAAGACTCCACAGTCTCTTTGACATCACTTTCTTTAGTCGTTGTTACATAAGCCACATTATTAATCGTATTCACAGAAGTATCAATCTCTTTTTTAAAAGTCGTATTCGGATAATATTGTCCGCCCGCCCAAGCCGATTGACCAAGTGTATAAACTTCATCATATCCAACTTGTAAATAAAACCGACCTGTTCGTTTTAAGAAAGCTGCATCTGGTTTTTTTAACACTTCTTGTGAATCTCCCGTATCTTGAACTTTTAAACAAACCCGAAAGCGTGTATTCGACCAAATTTGCGAATCGACAACACCACCTGGCTTTTGCGTTGCCAAAATCAAATGAACACCCAAACTACGACCAACCCGTGCAACCGAAATTAACTTTTCCATAAACTCTGGTTGTTGCTCTTTTAACTCTGCAAACTCATCACTAATGATAAACAAATGAGCAATCGGTGCCATATTTTTAAGTTTTCCCTCACGCCATAACTTTTGATATTTATAAATATCAATTGTACTTTCATTGGCAATTTTTCTAGCTTCATTAAATTCACGTTGACGACGTTTTACTTCACTTTCAATACTGGCTAAAGAACGATTTAATTCATTTCCATCCAAATTGGTAATTGTACCCGCTAAATGAGGAAGCGAATACCCATCACTTAAAAATGCTCCAGCTAAACTTCCACCCTTATAATCAATTAAAATAATTTGTACTTCATAAGGATGATAATTCACTGCTAAAGATAAAACATAACTAATAATAAATTCAGACTTACCACTACCAGTCGTTCCAGCAATGAGTCCATGAGGTCCATGATATTTTTCATGCAAATCAAGTGTAATAATTTCTCCACTTTTACCAATTCCAATCGGTGCTTGTAAAGAAAGAACCGGATTGCTCTTTTTCCAACGCTCCAAACTATTTAATTGACTTACCTTACCAACTTGATACATCTCCAAAAATTGATAAGTATCCGGTAAAGTAGATTCAACCTCCGTTTTAATATCAATAGGAATATTCGCCAGTTCTTCACTACAACGATAAATATCATCAATGGGTGACATATCAATTTGAAACCGTTGAACAGAAGAATTTAAAACACTTTGGAAAATATTACAATCTTGATAACTAACTTCAATAAAATTCTTGCACTCATTTGGTAAAGCAGAAATGCGATCAACCAATAAAATTAAACTAAATCCCAAATTCTCAGAAGAAGTCATGACATTTTTAATAAAATCATAACTATCAATAGACTTAATGGCATCCGTAATAATCACATAATGAGGAACTTTGATTTCCCGTTCATTCATTTCTTTCCGTTCCTGAAAAATCTTATCCAAAGCATAAATGAGTTCACGATAATCATCGTTTGAAGAACCAAAGTAACGTAACGTTCGATCATTCGACCAACTGTGAGGAATGGTTTTAATATAATCCCATCCACTTTCATTATCTTTACTTGTAAAAGTCACAATTTTCACTTCATCGTAACTATAATTGGCCATAATTTGAAGGACAATTCGATCAATGAAAGCCTTATTAACAGAAGATTCTCCAACAATACCTGTAATGCGATTTTCAAAAAAAGAATACGTAACAGGAACATCATTTAAAATGCGTGACTTTTGTCCTAGTTCATGAACCATATCCAAAAGATTATCTTCCTCCAAAGAAAAATGTTCTTCTGGGTATTGAATTTCAATTTGCATCGGCATATTGCCAATTCCAACCGGAACCGTTAAAAAATCAACATCCGTAATTCTTCGTTGCCATAACTGAACATTATGACCGCGTATAATTTCTTGACAACGCGTTACCGAAAAATAATTATCAATCAAAGTATCCCTTTGATTTTGTAATTCTTTCGTAATTTCTTCTTCTTTTTTATTTACATACTTTCGATAAGCCTTTTGTCTTTTTCTTTCAAATGCACGATCACTAAACTTCCGGTACATTCTCGTTAAAACCGGCCATAACAAACAACTCATCAACATCACAACAGCACTGACAATCGAAGTCATAGAAGAATCTAAACTTTTTTCACCACTTGATACTGCATTAAACTGTGTTAATAACATCATGACCGAAATCATCGACATGGTAAGCATTGGTCCAATCGTCAACAACGCTGGCGTTTTATCCTCTTCTTTTCGTTGCGGAGGAGCATCGATTTCTAAAACATATTTCGATACCGTTTTATAAAAATGAGGAGTTCGATAAAATGAATCATTCTTATGAATAATATCTTCATTCAATGTCGCATTATCATCCACAAACTCACTCTTTTTAGGAACAACATTGACAAACGAAGCATTAAATTGTAATAAATTGCTTGGATTATTCACCAAAATATAATCGACACCATCACGTCGCATGATGATTAATTTAAGTCCAAAACAAAATAATACATCTCCATAAAAAACACTCATTCCTCGAAGAACGCGTTTATGATTGACATACAATGCCGTCGTATTTTCACTAATCGTAATATAAAAACCCTGTTCTTTTTTCGTAATTCGAAAAGCTTCTTTACCAATTCCTCCTAAGGTATAACAAATTTCACAACCAGTATCGCTACCAACCCGAACAACTCCGTTGGAAGGAAATCCATACTCTTTATAAGAAGAATCATAAACCGGTGAACAATAAATATAATACGTTTCATTTTTATAATTATTTTTTAATAAATAAAAGGAATAATCTTGTAAAATCACATTGGGAACTAAAATATTGTTTTGATCCACAATAAAAGCTTCTTGATTGCTAATCAATTGCCAGCCATTTTCTGTAGCTTCAATATTAATCAAGTTAATCTTTCGCCCATTTTCATAATCGGTAATCCAAAAATTTCCGCTTATTGTTTTTGGCAAAGTAAAAATATTTAGTTCATTTTTTCGAATTACTGTTACCTGCATAATAACCTCTCTAATATAAAATCAAACGGGATCCATTTTTTATTTTGCTATATCTTACAAATTCATTATCATCAATTTCTTCTCCAGTAATTTTGTCATAGAAATGTTTACAACCATCATCCACAAAATTATAATCACTTTGTTCTTCCACAATTTGAATCACCAAATTTTTAATGGCACCAACTTTTTTGACTTCTGGAATATACATATCAAATTCTTGTTCAATTAAAGGAACTGAAACAACAACATAAATCTTATTCTTCATGGCTACCTCTTTAAAACCAAGAACCACAAAAGAAGAAAAACAACAATTACCAATATGAAAACACCCAAAATTACCAAAAGAAGGAACTTTCGATTCGACGGTTTTTCCATCGTTTTTTGGGTACCTTTACGTAGTTCTTCAATCGTCACATTGGTATTATGAATTTGTGCGCCACAATACATACAAATTTGATCTCCAGGATGAACCTCTCGACCACAATTCGGACATATCCATTCTTTCATGTTTCTCACACCTTCCAAACTCCCTTATTATTTCTAGTATAGCACCAAAAAAGAGAAAAAAAAAGAGAATGTATTCTCTCCTGTTTTGAAAACTTATAAAACTTCCATCTCTGGCGTATTAAAAGAAGTTGCATCATCCGTTTCCGTAAAAAATTTTGGTACACTCTTCTCCTCTTTCGGAAGTGGACTATCCATCGGTCTTACTACATGATCAATCACATTCGTTTCAACCGTTGTATTGACAGCACCAAAGTGATTATTCATCATCTCATCCGAAATCTCTGTACTAATATCGGTCTTAGAATCCCAATATGCAGAAACATTACAACTAGAAGAATATGGAGCAGGATTTGGCATTTCCAATTTAACAATCATCGGAATTTTAAAAGCACTACCAAAAGCTACACAAGTACCTGGTTGTAAAATTTTCATTTTTTCAATAACATCTTGACTAATATTTGGAAGCATTTCTTCAATATACTTAATATCTTTTGGATGGGTCATTTTAAAAATCATAAAATTAGAGCACTGCGAAACAACCGTATCACTAATTTCCATTGGTCGCTGCGAAATGATGCCTAAAATAACGCCATACTTTCTTCCTTCCTTCGCAATTCTTTCAAAAATATTATAACCAAGTAAAAAGACATCTTGATCTTTTTGAATATAGCGGTGAGCCTCTTCCAAAAACAAATGAAACGGAATGGTTGCACGGTTCGCATTATCTTTCGAAAAATCAAAAATCATTCGCGTATAAATTTTAACAATGGCTTTAGATACCGCATCATCTAATCCTTCCAAATTAATATTAATAATTTGAGCTTTCTTACTATTGTTACTAACCAAATTCGTAATAAATTCTCCAGCAGATACAAGTTTTCGACCAGTAAATAATCTGCCAACTGGACCATGTAAAATGGAATATAAACGAACCTTTAACAATTGGGCATCATCCCACAAATGTTTGTTTTGTTGAAATCCTTCACTAATCAACGTAAATTCAAGTGCTTTTGAAAAATCTTGCAAAGTATAAACCGCATCTTCCGGTTCCTCAAAATCTTCCAATTTTTCATCGATAAATTTTAAAATATATTCAGTAATTAAAACTTCTTCACCAAACTTACCTCGAGAATCAATTTGAAAACACTCAGCAAAACTTCTCGAATATCCTACTCCTGGAATCTCAGTATCCATACTAAATTCCTTTGTATGACAAGTATTAATAATACTAAATACCTCATCTTTTTTCTTATCAGTCGTTTGACTACTATATAAAACCGTAATTAATGCCTTCGCAATAATATGATTTTTATAACGATAAGATTCCTCGGACTCAAGTGAAAAAATCTTTGCAATCTTCATCGCCCGATCAATAATGGTTAGTTGTGAATGCTTATCTGCTTGCAACAAAATAGCCATATCATCTGGGCGAAGTAAATTCATAGGAATATCAATGGTCAAATCCTCTGGATCCTTTTGACGTGACGTAATAAATTTATAATTGTAATAAGGACTAATACTTGAAATACTTTTAAAAGCATTTTTATACTCTCCAAAAGAATCAAAAAAAATCAAATTGGCATTATATGCAAGAGCATGTTGGTTACTTAAAATATTTTGTACAACCCGTGCCACCCCACAAGATTTACCACTACCAGTATTTCCAAAAATACATAAATGATTTGCTAACAAAGAATTAATACTTGGACATACAGAATAATCTTTATACGTAGCACTTTGTCCCAAAGTAAAGTTTGTCTTAGACTCCTGTCCAACCAACTCTAACAATTCTTCTTGATTAATCACACGAATCGAACAATTCATATTCGCTTTTCTTAAAATACCATTATAGTATTTTCCATCCACGAATTCGCCCAAAAATTTAACCCGAATTTCATCTGCTTTGACTTCGGTAATCTCACTAAGAATTTTCTGATCCCCATGTTCAAAAATCAAATGCAAATTCAACAAATCCGTCCCGGTATCTTCTGTAATTTTATTCTCAATATAAGCAATATTATCACTGACATATAAAATTTTACCAAACATAGCCATCACCCTATCATTTGTATTATATCACAAAGACCATAAAAAAAGAAAAAAAGTAAGCAAGTTTGAATGATTAGAAATACTGTGCAAAAAGTGATAATAATGATTGTTTATTAAAAAAATTAGTAGAATTTTGTCCAAAATGTCGTATTAACCCCACTTTTCCAAAACTCGAATTTTTAAATGAGAAAATATGCACGGTGATTTTCGTGATTTGTTTTGAAAGAGCACGTTTTCTAAGAGAATACCATGATATGACCCAAAAAGATATTGCAGCATTTTTAGGAGTACATAAAGCGACCTATGCCTCATGGGAACGCGGACAAGACTTATTTCCTCTCAAAAGACTCTTAGAACTATCAAATTATTATCAAGTGAGTTTAGACTACATCATCGGACTAACCGACACCAAAGCATATGAAGATCTAAAACCAAATATAGATACCGTCCGATTACAAGAAAGACTTCGAACGATTCGCAAAGAAAATAACTATACTCAAGAAAAACTCGCAGATATACTAAACACAACCCACTCTGCCATCAGCACATACGAAAATGGTCGCCTGGGAATACCACTCATCATCCTCTATCAAATGTGCCAAATGTTTCATGTATCCATGGATTACTTACTTGGAAGAACCAATCATAAATATCCAGAAAAAGAACTAGTTTCTCAAATAAACTAGTTTTTATATGGAAAGCACAACTCGAAAACCAAAATAAAGATATCCATGACCAGCAGAATAGACAAAAGCAAATACACCCGCTTCAAATCTGTTATCCATATTATCCCCTCGTGCAAACCAAGGAGCGACATGATAAACAAAAGAAGCTTTATCATCATACCAAGACCCAATTCGGTTCGGAATCGAAACTTTATTTCCAAAGGGCCCCATTTCGCCAGTCGCATCTCCTAAAATACGACGATCATAATTTATTTCGGATGTTCCATAATTATATAAATCAAAATACTTGTTTTCTGGATAAGGAACGCCTCCGTCCTCTGGTGTCAAAACCTTTTTATCCCCAACAGGATTGGTAAACGTGCCAACAAAATGACTATTTAGGGAACTAGATGCACCACTAACCAACATCTTTTGATCATCCACCATCACTCCCATAACATCTTCAAGTACACCACCAGCCATATCATAAATTCCACTCACATTTCCAGTGGTACTAGCAAGGCCTAAAGTACTTTGATCATTCCATGGTTTTGTCATAGTAGCACTTGAACTAAAACTAGCAGCATCCTCTACCGCCGCATATCCAGTGATATAATCACTATGATTATTGATCCGTACTTCACTATTTTTTCCATATTGACTCTGCGTTAAATACGCAACAGCTCCCCATTCCGTATTCTTCATCATATGACTATCTAACTCTCGTTTGTAATCATAGCTAGAATA
>CANQAU010000044.1 GCA_947588935.1 uncultured Bacilli bacterium | reverse complement strand
GGAGCGCATTTATTTTCGAGATGTGGATGCTTTTTTGTTTTGTACAAAAAATCCTCTTCCGCTTTTGCAAATTTACCCTTATTTGGAGAAACCGTTTCTCATTCATGTGACCATCACGCCTTATCAAAAAGATATTGAGCCGGGAGTGATCGATAAAAGAAAGATTATTCAGGCGATTCAAGAGCTTAGTCGCTTGGTTGGAGCAGAAAAAATTTATGTTCGTTATGATCCGATTTTTCTTAGTCCAAAGTATTCTTTGGATTATCACATTCGGGCTTTTGAAAAATTATGTAAACAATTGCAAGGAAGTGTCAAGCATTATATTATTTCTTTTTTGGATATTTACAAAAATGTTTTACGTCATCAATCCACTTTACAGTTTCAAGAGATGACTTTGGAGACTTACGATCTTTTGGGTCCGGCGATGGTTCGTATTTCGAAGAAGTATGGGGCCACGGTTCAAACCTGTGCAGAGGGAAGTATCATGCATCGTTATGGGTTTTTGCCAAATGATTGTTTGGATGAGAAACTTGCTCAATCACTCACTGGAAAACGTGGATTTTCTAAGTGGAAGGCAAGAAAAGGAAAATGTCAATGTGTCCAAATGGTGGATATTGGAGCGTATAATAGTTGTCAACATTACTGTCAATATTGTTATGCAAATTATGATGAAAAGCAAATTTTAAAACGAGTGCAAAGTCATGATGAAAATTCTAGTCTTTTGATTGGCCATTTACAGAAAGATGATATTTTAAGGGATCGAAAGGTTTCCTAATTTTTTTCGTTGTTATTTTCTTTGGTTTATGGTATAAATGTTATTATATGGAGACGATAGAATGGATAGATTATCAAAGGATGAATTGATTGCTCAAATTAAAGTAGCGATTCAAAATTATAAGAAAAATGTTATTGAGCAAAAGTATCAAAATAATTTGCAAGAATTCAAAGATTTGGTGAATGCTCTTCGTCAGAAATTAATTGCTTTTTTTCACCGGAATGATGTTGTAATCGAAGAAAAAAGGGAGATTCAAGAAAGTTTGCAAGAACCGATGGAATATTTGCAAATGATTACGGGCGAGACCAACCGTTTATTACCTGCAGTAGGAGAAAGCGAAGAATTAAAAAATCAAAATCGTTATATTCGAAATTTAACGTTACGTGATGAAGTATTAGAACGAATTACTTTGTATGAACAAGAAGGAAAAAATCCAGTTCAACCGGGTGCTTATATGGTTTCTTGTTCGAGTGTTACGGGTGTTTCCAAAAACATTTTACAAGAGCATGCCGATATTTATCAAAAGTTAGTCCGGATGTGTATGGAACTCGATCAAATGATTTATAAAGATCAGCGATTGATGCAAAATGCTTCGAATGAACAAACGGATTTGGTACCGGTTCATGATTTGGGTGAAATTTCTTCTTATCTCATCATGGATCCTTCTTTACGAATCTATACCGATGAACAAATTGTAACAAGTATCGAAGAAATTTTGAAAAGCTTTCAGTCTTATCAGCAAATTCCAGGAATGAAAGAACAATATCATTTTCAATTTAATGGACAAGATTATGTGGTCAATATTCCGATTGGCAAGCGTGCCGAGTTTGAAAATGCCCTTCGAAAACTAGCAGGACTTCAAGAAACCATGCAAGAGCGAAAAGTTTTCACAAGTCCTCGTCAATTGGCTGATTTTCAACAAGAAGAACAAGAATTTGTGGAAATTCAAATTGATTATGAGTTATTAAAAGATATGACGATTCAACAGAAAGTTTCTTATTTAGAGTCGATTATGTTGCGAGTTGAAGGTATTCATCTTGGACAGTCGATTAAAGTTTTGGATTTGCGCGGAAATGAAAAAGAGATTTCAGCTTACTATTATAATATTTATATGGATTCTTTAGAACTTGCGAAGCGTTATTCTTTTTCCATCGATGCGAAATATATTGATTCTTTGAGTGCAGAAGATCAAATTCTCTATTATCAAAGATTTTTGGAACGGATTGAAAGTCAATTGGATCAACCTACGATTGTGGTTGGTGGAAAGAAAATTCCGGTTCGTTATTATCGCGTTTATATGGAAGCGCAGAAAGCCCTACAAAGTATTCATGTACTAGATAAAATTGAACAACATTCTATGACTGCTGAAGAACAAGCGTTGGTTGGATATACCATTGATGAAGATTATGTTCAAAGTTTAGATGATGCCATGAAATTATCTTATTATGCCAATTTGATTGGGAAAGCTTGTCAATGCAATTTAGAGCCAAAGGTGATGTATGAAACATTTGGACAAAAAATTGAAATTTCAACGGCGTTGGTGAATACAGTGCAGGAGTGTGAACGAAGAGTTCGCGAATATATGGATTTGCTTGATTTACAAATTAATGAGATGGAAGTTCGTGGCAAGAGCGCCGAAATGCAATTTACTTATTATGGCAAATTAATTGAACGGATGCGGGCAAGTAAAAAGGGTCCAAAAACGAAAGTAGAAGCTTTTGGAGAATCTTTTGAAATTCCTTATGAATGTGTGGATACTTTCGTAGAATGGAAGAACTTAAAAAGTCTTTCCAAGTTCCAATTGAAGAACCAAAGAAGCATACGGTTCAAGCTGTTCGTAAACCATTTACAACGAAGGTGAAAGATTTTGTCAAGAGTATTCCTGGAAAGGTCAAATGTGCAGCGTTTACTGCAGCTACGATTGGGCTAGGTCTTTTAGGAGCCATGGGTTTGAATTCAAAAGATTATCAAGCACAACCAGTAATAGAGGTATCGACGGTAGAGGAAACGCCAGTGATTCCAACTATTGAGATTCATACAGAAGAAGCTGTGCCTCAAGAGGAAAATGAGAAAATTGATGAATGGGTGAACAATGCCAAAGAAAGTATTGCGAGTCAACTTGGTTCTACCTTTACACTTGCCAGTGGCGGTTATGCTTATGCAAGTGAAGAGGTAAATCAATTGGTTAAACTTCATGAAGGATTTGATCAATGTCCTTATACGATTACCAAAGTGGTTTTACAGATGAATGATCAATCGATTTTACGTGTTACGTATGGTGAAGAAAATGCTCAAGAAAAAATTAATGAAGCACTTCGAAATGGTGCAAAATTAAAAGCAGTTGCAGCCGTTGCTTCGATTGCTGAGGATCATTATAAAGCACATCATGTGGAAACGGCATATTTCACGGTTGATCAAATGGATCATGTTTCTTATGCAAGTGATGGACTTACTCCTTTAGCACAAGAAATCTTGTCTTCATTGAATCAAGGAAGAGGGATGAATTAATGATAGAATTGTATGATATTATTACACTTGATGATCAAAAAGATTATTCCGTTATTAAAATGGAAGAATATCAAGGAGAAACTTATTGTATGATGGTGGAAGTGGATAAAGAAGAAAATCCACTTGATAACTTTTTGATTTTACGGAAGGTTCCATTGAATGAAAAAGAGTTTGAATTCGAAGAATTAAATTCTGAAGAATTAAAAACGATTTCTGAAATTTTTCATGATCAATTTATGAATGAAGAAGCGTAGTGCTTCTTTTTTTTGGAAGAAATTCCCGTGGTAGATTTTGAAAAAGAGACCACACTAGTTTTAGGTGGTAACTATGCGTAAAATTTGTCATATGAGTCTTCTTTTTTTCCTTTTTTATACGTTAGCAAATTCGAAAATTCCAGAACAAAGTGAGCTATTTGATGATGGAATTTACATTGTTGAAAATAGTCAACATATTGAGTCTTTTTTAAAAGCACAGGATTATTATTATGATGTTTCTTCTTTGTGTCATGAAGATGATTGTTATTCTTTTGATGTTTTTCATTTTGAAAGATCCATGCGGGATATGGAAGAAAAGGTATTTCAAACCATTTATGAGGAGTATGGAGAGGAAGCGGTGGTTGAAGCGAGATTAAAAGGATTTTCGATTAATAAAGTATTAACGCACTAATTTTCCTTGGTAGGAATCATGAATTTGTAAGGCTTTATCGATGTCATTTAAAACAACAAATTTTTTTAAAAGCCAAGTAGGAGCGATTAAGTCTTCTTTTTTAGGATCTCCTGTCAGACGATGAATGACGATGTTGGGATTTAGTAATTCGAGTTGTTTACAAACAATGTGGATGTATTCTTCTTTGGTTAAAATGGGAAAATTTTTTCTTTGATAGTATTTGGCAAGTGGGGTGTTTTTGAGAATATGAAGCATGTGGATTTTGATGCCATCAATTTGTAATTGATTTAAATAACGAACGGTTTGAAGCATCATTTCTTCGGTTTCGTTTGGTAGTCCATTAATAATGTGTACTACAACACGGATTTTTCGCTCTTTTAGTTTTTTTACCATGGCTTCGAAGTTTTCGAGGGTATGTCCACGATGAATGAATTGGAGAGTTTGAAAATGGATGGATTGAAGACCGAGTTCGATGGTGAGATGCGTTCTTTGATTTAGATCTTCTAAGTAACGGAGCGTTTCATCACTGATGGCATCACTTCTCGTGGCAATATCTAAACCTACAATATCTTTTTCTTGTAAAACGGTTTCATATTTTTCTTTTAATTCGCTTAGTGGGGCATAGGTATTGGTTCCAACTTGAAAATAGGCAATGAATTTGGCATCGGGCCATTTTTTTTGCATTTTTCTTTTCATTTCTTGAATTTGGGTTTTTAAGTCGTGTTCTTTGGGGGCTGCAAAGTCACCACTTTGATTACTGCAAAAAATACATCCTTGTCCATTTTGCATATTGGGACAAGAAAATCCTCCATTTAAACTTAATTTACAAATTTTTTGATGAAAGGTATTTTTGAGATATTCATCGACGGTATAGTATCTTTTTTCGCGTTGAAAATCAGAGGGAGCAAGATGCTTTTCTTTTCTTACTTGTCGTTCGACTTGGTTAAAGAGCGTTTGAAAGTTATAGGGATGTTTGAGATACTCTTCGATTTGTTTTAAAAATTGGTCATATTCCAAAAAGAGACCAGAACTTTTTTTCCTTTCTTGTGAATCATATTTTTTTTGAATGTCGTTGTAACACGCTTCGAAGATTTCTTGGCTAGTGAAAGACTTTTGTGATTCTAAGTAAGTTAGCATGGTGCTTTGGAAAAGTTTGGGAATGGTGGTTAAGCGCCTTGCGACGAAAAGAATTTGTTCATAGATATTTTTTTCTTTGATATTTCCCGGGGTGTTTTGATTTTGGATGACGTTAGCCATGACGTTTCTTTGTTCTTTGGAAAAAAATTGATTTAGGAAGGCATCTTTGGTTAATCTTTTCACAGAAATTTCGGGATTGGACGCTTTTTTATCACCTGCTATATTATGGAAAGCCGCAATGGTATAGACCATGTTTTGATCGATGCCTTGCGTTTTGGATAAACTCATACTTTTTTCTATGACTTCTTTGATGTGACCGATTTGGTGCGTCTCATTCTTTTGTTTTAAACAAGGAAATATTTGTTCTTCGATATATGTTTTGAGTTCTTTGTTGATCATTGTCCTATTTCACCAAGGGTTATTATATCATACTTTGGATTTGTGATTATTCGTTTGTAACTCGAAATGTTTTGTGATAAAATGGGGTTTAGAATAAGAGGGAATGTTATGGCAGACTTTTTTCCACATTTTCAAGTAGATTACTCCAATAACCGCAGTAAAGCGCAAGCCATTTTCCAAGGACAAACTTATCGGATTACGGTGCTAACGGAACGATTGGTTCGTTTGGAATATAGCAAAGAGGGAATCTTTTTTGATGATTTGACGGAACAAGTATTGAACCGTAATTTTCCGGTTCCAGAATTTCAAGTGAATCAAGATGAAAAATTTTTGGAAATTACCACGAAGTATTTTCGGCTGCAATATGTTAAAGAAAAACCGTTTGTTGGTGGAAAGTTAGCTCCTGATTCAAATTTGAAAGTTACGCTTTTAAATACAGATAAAATGTGGTATTTTCAACATCCTGAAGCACGAAATTTTGGAACGACTCCCATGAGTTTGGATGAAAATAGTAAAAAGGTTAGTTATGCCAAGGGATTATATAGTGTTGATGGTTTTGTTTCTATGGATGATGCCACTTCACTTGTTTTAATGCCCGATGGTTTTTTAGTTCCACCGCCAACACAACGGGTGGATACGTATTTATTTGTCTACCGAAGAGATTTTGGATTGTGTTTAAAAGATTATTTTCAATTGACTGGTTTTCCTGCTTTGATTCCAAGATATGCGTTAGGAATTTGGTGGAATCGAAATGAGATATACAATTTTCAGGATACTAAAGATTTACTTTTGAATTTTAATCGAAATCATATTCCCTTATCGATTTTACTTTTAGGGGAATTTTGGCACTTAAAGGATAAGAATAATTTGCTTGCTTATAAAACTGGTTATACGTTTAATCGCAATTTATTTCCGGATCCAGCTTTTTTTGTTAATTATATGCATGAGCGTGGTGTCCATATTGGGTTAAATATTGATCCACGTGAAGGGATTATGCCTCATGAGGATAGTTATGATGAGATTGCTCGCGATTTGGGATTACATGATCGGGCGACCATTCCTTTTAATGTGTTTGATAAGTTTATTTTGGTTACGTATTTTAATCGGTTAATCAAACCTTTAGTTGATAAGGGAATCGATTTTTTCTGGATCGATTATTATCAGGAAAAAGATCCTATTTCTTTGCGGGCTCTTAGTTATTATCATTATCAAGATTATAAACAGTATATCAATCGACGGGGATTGGTGATGTCTCGAAATGGTGGAGTAGCAGCGCACCGGTATCCGATTTTGTTTTCTGGAGAGACTACGGTTAGTTGGGATACGTTAAAACTGCTTCCTTATTATAATTCTTTAGCAAGTAATAAGGGACTTAGTTGGTGGAGTCATGATGTTGGTGGATATAAAGAGGGTGTGGAAGATGCTGAGTTATACGCGCGGTATGTTCAACTTGCTTGTTTTAGTCCGATTTTTCGATTTGCTTCGCAAAGGGGACATTATTATAAACGGGAACCATGGAAATGGGATGTGAAAACCCTCACAATTGTGAAAGATTATTGTGTCATGCGCCATCGCTTGATTCCGTATCTTTATGCTGAAGCGTATAAGTATCATAAAACGGGAAATCCCTTGATTCAACCACTGTATTATTTAAATCCTTTTATTTATGATGAAGTGGAATATCGCAATGAGTATTATTTTGGAACAGAACTTTTTGTGGCACCGATTACGGTCAAGAAAGATTTGGTTATGAACCGGGCAATCATGCGCCTTTATTTACCAGAGGGGATGTGGTACGATTTCAAAACGGGGAAAAAATTTCCTGGAGATAAACGGTATGTTGTCTTTTATAAAGATGAAGATTATCCCGTATTTGCAAAAAAGGGAAGTATTATTCCACTGGCTGACTTGGAAGAAAATATCAATGTAACCAATCCACCAAAATCGATGGAAATTCATGTGTTTCCTGGTCAGAGTAATACGTATTATTTGTATGAAGATGATGGAGTTAGTTCGTTATATGAAGAAGGTTACTATATTATAACGACCATTGATTATAATTATTTACAAAATAATTACACTTTAATTATTCGTCCGGTGGAAGGAAAAAGTGGTATTATTCCAGAGACGCGAGACTACCGAATTCGCTTTCGGAATACGAGGGAGGCAGATGATGTCAAAGCTTATTTTGACAAAGATTTGATTCCTTGTGAAAGTTATGTAGAAGATGAAGATTTTATTGTTATCGTAAAAAATGTAAAGACTACGGGTCAATTGACCATTAATTGTAAAGGAAAAGATATTGAAATTGATGCCGTCCGGATTATTAATGAAGATATCGATTCGATTATTAATGACTTACAAATTGAAACGCGTTTAAAAGAAGAAATTGCTAGCATTATTTATAGTGATTTGGATATTAAGAAAAAACGAATTGAAATTAAAAAGTTAAAAAACAAAGGACTTCATTCTATTTTTATTCGTATGTTTATGAAACTTTTGGAATATGTTTCTGAATTATAAAGTTTCGTTAAAATTCGAATGTTTTTTGTTATAATAAATTCGTAAGGATGGTATTTATGTCAAAAATTATTAATGTACATGCCCGAGAAATTTTGGATTCAAGGGGAAATCCAACGGTTGAAGTGGAAGTGCAAAGTGAAAAAGGTTTTGGAAGAGCCATGGTTCCAAGTGGAGCGAGTACCGGCGAAAGAGAAGCTTTGGAACTTCGTGATGGGGATCAACGCTATTTGGGAAAAGGTGTTTTGAAAGCCGTTTCTCATGTGAATACAATCTTGCGTGATTTGGTTGTTGGAATGGATGTTTTGGATGTTCGAAAAATCGATGAAGCCATGATTCAATGTGATGGAACCAAAGATAAATCACGGTTGGGAGCGAATGCCATTTTAGGTGTGAGTATGGCGGTGATTCGAGCAGCAGCTGATGAGAAAAAAGTTCCTCTATACGAATATTTAGGAGGAAAAACGGCTACTTTGTTACCGGTTCCGATGATGAATGTTTTAAATGGTGGTGCTCATGCCGATAGTTCGGTCGATTTTCAAGAGTACATGATTGTTCCACTTTCAGCTCCAAATTTCCACGAGGCAGTGCGAATGGGTTGTGAAATTTTTCATACGTTAAAAAAAGTTTTGAAACGGGATGGACATATTACTTCGGTGGGAGATGAAGGTGGTTTTGCTCCGAATTTAAAGGATAATGAACAACCTTTACAATATATTTTAAAAGCCATTGAAGAAGCAGGTTATGTTCCATTTCAAGATGTGGGTCTTGCACTCGATGTGGCTGCCAGTGAGTTTTATAATCCCGAAACCGGAATGTATGAACTAAAGAAGAGTACAGGTCAGATGAGGACGACAGAGGAAATGATTTTGTGGTATGAAGAACTTTTGAAGAAGTATCCGATCGTTTCCATTGAAGATGGTTTGGGAGAAAGGGATGTGGAAGGTTGGAAGAAACTAACCGAACGTTTGGGAAGTCAAGTACAACTTGTAGGTGATGATTTATTTGTGACTAACCTTGAATTGTTTCAAAAAGGAATCGATGAACACTTGGCCAATTCAATTTTAATCAAATTCAATCAAATTGGAACGGTTAGTGAAACCATCGATGCAATTTCCTTAGCGAAAAAAAATGGTTATACAGCTGTTGTTTCGCATCGTTCTGGAGAGACGGAAGACACTACCATTGCTGATTTGGTTGTTGCCATGCAAACGGGACAGATCAAAACGGGGTCTTTATCTCGTACCGATCGGGTTGCAAAATATAATCAATTAATGCGAATTGAAGAAGAGCTAGGAGAAAGAGCTGTTATGGCACACTTTCCGATTCGAAATTCAAAAATGTTTAAAAATCAATGAGAAATCATTGATTTTTTATAAATAAAAACTAATTACTAGAAATAGTGAGCAAAATGTGATAATATTAGTGTTATAAACTAAAAAGTAAATGTATTTTGGTTGACGGGGTATATTAAGAGTAAGGAGCTGATATTATCATGGATTTAAAGCGATTTGA
>CANQAU010000043.1 GCA_947588935.1 uncultured Bacilli bacterium | reverse complement strand
CAAAACTCACAAATAAACTCTAATCTTTGTTTTAAAGACTTTTCAAAGGGTATTTCTTGCTTAAGTATCTTAATCATGAACACCATCCTTCCTTCAGGATGATTTCTTTGTAACAACAAAAAAACCAATCTTTCGATTGATTTCTATATATCAATGTCCGAAAAGTTCGAACAGATTCGTCATTGGAGCAAGTGAGGAGAATCGAACTCCCATCCCAACCTTGGCAAGGTTGTATATTAACCATTATACTACACCTGCAAATGTAAAAATAATATAACAAATAATCGATTATATTGCAAGTTTTTTCTGGGATAATTACTCTTTTATTTTACGAACAATTTGCATATTTAATTCTTTTATTTGATTATAAATATTTTTTACTTCTTTTTGAATTTCTGCGATATCTTTTTGCTCTTGCGCTAATTTATGTAAAACTTCTTCCAGACTCTTTTCATAATTTCGTTTATTTTTGGTGTTTAATTCATGCCAATTAATGCCTTTAAAATACGAAATAATTTTTTTATTACATATGAATTTATTTTGTAAAATCCATGTAGCAATGACTGGATAACCTGGATATCCTTGCCAGAATGTTGCATTATCAGTCGATGAGATTTGGTTATCTTTCCAATTTATTTGATATTCTCTTTGGTAATCTGAAGAAGTGACAATGGCCGAATTTTCTTTTAAGGTGATTCGATTATCGGCAATGGCGGAAAATGCTTCATAAATTTTTGAAATGGGAGGTACTTTCATTGTTTCACCTACTTGCTACAATTCTTTTTTATATTTTTGAACAATCTGATTTAAGTCTAACATTTTTTTATCTAATTCTTGAATGATTTGTGCATAGTCATACATTTGACTTTTGATTTCATCCGGAATCGCTTGTTGAAATTTGTAAGATATTTTATGATCCAATGTTGCCCAAAAGTCCATGGCCATCGTTCGAATTTGAATTTCACATTCTATAAATTGAGCGTGTTCTTGTAAATAGATTGGAATTAAAACTTGAAGATGATAACTCATGTATCCGGTATCTTTTGGATTTTTTATATAGTCTTCTCTTTGTTTAATAATAATATTTTTGGTATGACTAATGAGATAAACCATATCAAAAACGTCGGAAAGAAAAGAGCAAACGATTCTGATACCGACAATATCTTTTACATACTTTTCAATATTTTCTGCTGTATATTCTTTGTTATGTTTTGCTAGTTTTTCGCGAATACTTTTTTCGGTTTTAATTCGTCCTTTGACATGCTCTACGGGATTATATCCATGATTAAACGTAAAGTCTTTGATCATAATTTCAATTTGGCTTTCAAGCATTTTTTTAGCATAATTACATTTTTCTAAGTATGCATCAATTTTTGATTGTTCATTTATATCTGTTTGCATATGATTCATCTCCTTTCTATGTAAAAAAGGAAGTATGTTACTTCCTTCTTACGTATTGTACTAATTTCTTTATGAATGCGATTATCTTAGCACAAATACAGCATTTTGTCAATTTTACAGGTGTTAAATCCTCTTCTTTGGCATATTCCATATCGGCAATTTTATATGGTGCAATATTATTTGTATTGTCCATTATTTCGACAATTTTGATTTTTCGATTACAATACTTCTTCTTATTTTTTTCTGCGGATGGCGTCGTATAGGAATGGTTATTGATGTACACTGTATCTCCAACCTTGTATTTATGCGTACTTAATGGAGTTGTCGGTTCTTTTTCACTTGGGAGTGGTTTGGAAGGTATGTTTGAATGATTTGTGTCACTTTCCTTCTTAATTAAATGATTTAATCCTTTTTCCTTGATGATTTGTGGATAGTTATAGTAAGCTATATCTGCATCGACCACGGAATGAATTCCTTCAAGAATTTGTTTATTTGTGTATTGCCACATTCCACATGGTTTGGTATAAGAAAGGGTATCATTCCATTCAGCAACCCATGAGTCATAATTGTCCAGTTGAGAACTATCCAATTGATTATGGAAAGTATTGGCACTGGCATATATTCCTACATAATACCCATTTTCAGTCATTTTTTCACAATAATATTTGACTATTTCGATTAATTTTTCTTTTGGTAAAGAAAGCTGTACTTTATCTTCAACATCTAAAAACACTGGATATTCTAATTTGGCATCTTTTATTAATCGCAGTGTATGCTCTACTTCGCTTTGTGCCATTTCTAAATTTGTTGCGTAACTATATAAGTACACTCCATATGGAATTTGTAGTCTTTCGCATTCGAAACGATTTTGCTCAAAAAATGTGTCATCTTGATTTTTGATATCATTTCCAAATCCACATCGGAGAATAACAAAATCAATATTTGGTTTGACAGTCTGCCAGTCGATGGATCCTTGGTAACTTGATACATCGATTCCTTCTTTCATTTTTCACCTCCTACTATTGTGTATGAAGATCAAAAAAGAGTGTATAATTTATTTGTCACACTCCTATTTTTTTAGCATATTTTTTATATGCATTTGGTAAAGAATATTTCGTTTTTAATTCATCTTTTGTTACCCATAGACTTTTTTTGAATGGTTTTTTCACTATTATGTGATATCCAATCATGTGCCACTTTATATGTGAAAAAATCTGTTTTGCTTCTCCTAGTGCTTCGATGGCTTCGACTTCTATCTTTTCTTTTTTTAATTCTTGGATGACTTCTTCTTTGGTCAATTTTGGCGATTTCCATAAAAATTCGTACATGGATGCTAATAAACCTTTGGATGGACGTTTTTGAATTGCATACGTATTTTGGTATTGAAAAATCAAAATGGTTTTTTCTTCTATTTTTCGTTCATTCATTTTTTTCTTGGTTGGAAAATTCAACATGGTTTGATGATGATAACTTTGGCAAAAGGAATTTAATGGGCATTTTTCACACAATGGTATTGTGTTGGGAAGGCAAACTAATGCTCCAAGTTCCATTAAACTTTCTGTAAAATCTCTAGTGTTTTCGGGCATGATTGCTTGTAATAAATCGAAGTAGTGTTTTCTGACAATAGGAAGAGTAATTTCTCGTTCGTCTTCATATAATCTGGTCATGACTCTTAATACGTTTCCATCAATGGCTGGTGTTTTTTGTCCAAAAGCAATGGAGGCAATGGATCCAGCAGCATAAGGGCCTATTCCGGGAAGTGATGTTAGTTTTTTGTAATCCGATGGTAATGTTTTTTCCTTACTATTTACAACGATTTGGGCACATTTTTTTAGGTTTTTGGCTCTACTATAATAACCAAGTCCTTCCCATAATTTTAATAATTTTTCTTCTTCCACATTGGCTAAATCTTCCATAGTTGGCAATTCTTTCATAAATCGTAAGTAATACTCTTTGACGGTTTCTACTCGAGTTTGTTGAAGCATGATTTCTGAGACGAGAATTTTATAAGGGTCTGTGGTGTGCCTCCATGGTAAATCCCTTTTTTCTTTTTCATACCATTGAAGTAATGGTTCAATGATTTTTTTTAATTCAACTGTCATTTTCTTTTCCTTTTTTACTCTCCACTTTTTCCGTAATTTGAAAGTACTCTTGCAGAAGGATCGTTGACGTTACATCCTTCCCAATTTTTATTTGGCATCCAATAATCTACAATCCAATCACTATGTCCTTTATAAAACTTTTCAAAAATCTCACGATATAAGAGGGACTCTTTGGTAAATGGACGTGGTTCCGTGTATTTTTTGCTTTTTTCTGCAAATTCTTCATCGGTATATTTTTCTGCCGCATAACGCTTTAAATAGTCTACCATAGAATGACCGACTGCATCTGAGAAAGCGGCTTTTTCACGATATAAAATATCTTTTGGCAAATAATCTTGTTCAAAAGCATGACGCAATAAATATTTTCCTTTATTGTAGACATTCATTTTTTTGGCAGGATCAATGCTCATTACATATTTTACAAAAGCTAAATCCGCAAAGGGAACTCTTCCTTCGAGTGAGTTTCCCGAAATACACCGGTCAGCTCTTAATACATCATACATATACAGTTCTTTGATTCGTTTTTCACTTTCCTTTTGAAATTCTTCTTTATTTGGAGCAAAATCGGTATATTTGTATCCAAATAATTCATCACTTACTTCTCCTGTCATAATGACTTTTAAGTCTGTATTTTCATGAATCCATTTACATAGCAAATGCATTCCAATTGAGGCACGAATGGTTGTGATGTCCCATGTTTCTAGTTCTTGAATGACTTCTTCTAGGGCATTTAATACATCCTCTTTATCAATGATTACTTCGGTATGGTCACTATGGATATAGTCTGCTACTTCTTTGGCATACTTTAAATCAATGGCATCTGTGTTCATGCCAATGGCAAATGTTCGAATTGTTTTTTGAAGTTCTTTTGTGGCGATGGCACATACTAAGCTGGAATCTAAACCACCACTTAATAAAAAGCCAATCGGTGTATCCGAATCCAATCGTTTTTTGACTCCTTCTGTTAATAATTTATTTATTTTTTTGCCAATGGTATCTATATCTTCTTTTCTTATTTTTTGAACTTTGGTGACGTCGGCATATTGAATAAATTTTCCTTGATAGTAATAATATCCCGGCGGAAATGGATGAATTTCATCACAAAATGTTAGTAATCCTTTGGCTTCTGATGCAAAGGCTATATCGTGACTTCTTTTTGAATAACCATAAAACAATGGGCGAATGCCAATTGGATCTCTGGCGGCAATGTATTCTTTTCCATCAAATAGGACACAAGCAAATTCGGCATCTAAATGTTGAAACATTTCTAATTTTTGCTCGATATAAAGTGGTAGTAACAGTTCACAATCGCTTTCAGATATAAATTGATATCCCTTTTTCTGAAGTTGTTTTTTGATTTTTCGAAATCCATATAATTCTCCATTGCAAACGACCATTTTGTCTTCTTTCTGAAATGGTTGCATTCCTCTTTCATCGGGGCCCATAATGGCTAGGCGATTAAATCCCCATAGTCCATGATATTTTTGAACTTTGGTCATATCTGGACCACGGTGTTCTAACTTTTTTAGACTTTTTTGAAATTCTTCGATGCCAATATTTTCTTTTGTATAGACTATAAAACTACACATAATTTTTCTTCCCTTCCATAAAAAACCAGACTTATTCCCTCTTATGGGACGAAGTCTGGTTATCCGCGGTGCCACCCAAATTATTATATATTTATAATCTCTTTTTTCGACTCTATTAAGTCTAGAACGGTTAACGTGGTTTATGCGGCTTAGTCTACTTCCATTTCGGTTTTGGTAAGCAACTCCAAAGTGTTTTTTCTAATTTTATTTCTACTAGATTTTCACCTTTCACTAGTTCTCTTTTTTAGAAATTGAAATTATACTTTTCTTTTTCATTGTTGTTCTCATTAAAAATAAATCTTTTTTTTCTTCTTGTCAATAATACTTATGCATTTTTTTCTATTTTAGACGATGATCGGTCCTTCTTCTTTCTTTTTTTTTGAAAATGGCTTTCATCCATTCCACAAATTGGACAAATAAATCCTTTTGGTAATGGTCCTTTATGAACATATCCACAGACATCACAAACCCATGTTTCTTCTTCGCTTGGATTTTCTTCTTCATAAGTTGGTGCTTTCTTTGGTGCTCTTCCTTTTATGACTTCATGATAATATTTATAAGTCATGGGATTTTCTTTTGATACTTTTTTCATGTCGATGACACGAGCTAAGAATAAGTCGTGGGTTTCGGCATCTACTACATTGATTACTTCGCAAAGGATGTACCCATTACATTGGTTGGAAATCACTGGTAAATCATTAATTTCTTCATATTCACAATCTGCAAATTTATCTATTTCTTTCGAAGATTGAAATCCAAATGTCCTAATTAAATTGGGATCTGTTTTTTCATTTAAAATATTGATGGCAAATTTTTTGGTTTGCTTGATGATTTGGTTGGTATAATTTTCTTTGTTTATGCATACGGAAATCAGTACATTTTCACTAGTTAACTGCGTTACGGTATTGACTACACATCCTACCTTTTCCTCATTTCGTTGACTGGTGATGATATACATTCCGTATGAGATATCTCTTAATGCTTCTTTATTCATTTTTCACCTACATGACTAGTCCGCCATCTACTTGGATAATCGTTCCAGTTGTAAAACAAGATTCATTACTTGCTAAATACAAATATGCTCCGGCTAAATCTTTCGGTTCCGCCATTTTAGCAAGTGGTGTCATGTGAATGAGCATTTGCTTCATCTCTTCTGTTACGGTGTCTTTCATCATATCCGTTTCTACAACTCCTGGCGCTACTGCATTTACACGTATATTGTATTGTCCAAGTTCTTTGGCTAGAGATTTGGTAATTCCATTGATGGCAAATTTACTTGATGCGTATGCAACTTGATTTTTTCCGCCGTTTATGCCCACCATCGAACTGGTATTGATGATGCTTCCACCTGTTTCTTTCATATATTTCACGACTTCTCTGGTTGTTTTTAGTGTTCCAAAGACATTGATGTCAAACATCTCATAAAAATCTTCATCCGTTGAATCTAGTAATGATTTATTGGATGTGATTCCTGCATTATTTACTAAAATATCAATCCGTTGCCATTTTTCTATTACTTTTTTGACCATGATTTGAATGCTTTGGGTATCTTTCATATTTACACCAATTGGCATGATTTGATCATTTTCAATCTTTAGTTCTTCTTTTATTTTTTCCATGGCGGTGATGGCATTTTCTTCTTTGCTTCCACAAATCGCTACCTTCGCACCACTTTTTAAATATAGTTTGGCAATGGCATTGCCAATTCCTCTTGTGCTACCTGTTACAATAGCTACTTTTCCTTCTAAATTCATATATATCTCCTCTACTTGATTATAACATGGAAAAAGAACTTGTTGTTTCATTCCTTTTTCTTACTTTGAATTATCTTGTCATATAAAGTATAAATGTATTGAACTGCATTTTCTAAAAAGAAATAATGCTTAATATAGAATAACAAAAAGATCACTTCGAATAAAAAGGGAAATAAAAAAAGTACATGGTCTTTCGACATCAACAAAAAAAATAGTGCAAAAATTCCATAAAATAAGGTAACTAATAAGTGAATTAGTCTTTCATGTTGAAAATCGGTTATTTTTATTCTGATAATATCTATTTCTTCTTTTGTAAATTTATGATTCTCTTGAATTTTGTTTTCCATATCGTTTATAAATTCTTTGATATATTTTTTCATTTCTATCCTCTCTTTACTTTTATCAGTATATCATTTTTTGGATTATCTTGTGGATTAAAAATTCATTGAACATTATAAATCGAAATCATCAGCAAACATTCTTAGATAAAATGAAAGATCAGAAAATTAAAAAGTAGGATGCAAATGAAACAATGAAAAATCATTATAACAATATTTTCGGTTGATCCAAATCATGAACTTGAAAAAATAAGCAATAAGCTTAATATTAAAAAAGAAGAATTGAAATTGTTTCAAGAAGTTAAATAGACCAAAGTTACTGAACAGTATTTAGATAAATATTTGGATTTGATTGATTATTTTTTCGAATTTGTTAAATCTAATAAGATAAAAGTAAGAATAATGTTTAGGCAAAATGCACAGGTTCCTCAAAACTTAACTAAAGAACATGAAGAAAAAGAATATTTTCTTTTATATTATCAATTTATTAAACATGCTTTTGGGATAGATTATTGTAATCCAAGAGAAAAAGACCAAATAATATTAAAATTATATTTTGACAAATTACCTGATACTAAAAAGAAAAATAAGGAATTTAAAGGGTATATTTACGCACTTAATGATTTCTTTTGTATTAATAATGTTCATATTTATAATGAAGATATAGCAGAAGTAAATTCTAAAAATCATGTAATATTACAATGTATGGATATTATATTGGGAGCAATGAATTTTAAATTAAATAATATGAATAAAGAAAAATTACCAAATAGCAATAAACGTGGCAAAAGAACTATTGCTAAAGAAAAACTATATAAAAAAATATTAGAAAATATAAAAGATATATATCCCAATTTTAATATTGGAGTTTCTACTAGCAATCGTGGTGACTTTGCAAATAATTGGAAAGATTCTGATAGACATTGGTGTTTTAAATCAAAAAATAGTATTTTTGATTCTACACTAACTAAAAAAGCAAAATAAAAACTCCATTCTTCCTACATAAACCTTTCACGTACTAAACGTAAAGCTTCGGTTGAACAGAGTTCTTATGTGACAATAGTACTATTTTTTTATGGTAGTTGTCAATAATAGTATATGTAAGATCGTATTTCTTTATTCTATTTTATTTATAGTAGCGTAAAAAATAGAACTAAGAAGTTAATGTAAATCATATTAGTAGACATTTTGTTTGTTTAAGTATATTTTATCTCTGACAAAATAATTAATCCCTCTAGAAATTTTGACGTATATGTTAAAAAGTTCTGTGAGTATTTTTATTACAATATAAAATCATCTCTATCTAGAGATGAAATATATTTGAATGTTCGAGTATTTCGAACAGATTCGTCAATGGAGCCCTAAAGGAAGAAGTGCGACAACTTTTTGGGTTAGATAATAGTTAGTAATAAGCCATTAACTAAATTAATTATAGCATTTTTAAGTATTATTTCAATATGATTATAGAAAGTTTTGCTTTATTATAGTATAGTTTTACTAGAAATTACTTTGATTTAAGTTTGGAGGGTTTATATGGATTTAAAGTCAACAATAGTAAGTAAAGTATTGAATATGAATAAAAGAAAATTGGGAATTATTGTGATTATTGTATTTGTTTCAATATTAATATTATTTCCATTTATTGATACAAATTTCTTTTATGCTAATAGAATTAAGAACAGAATAGAAATTTTACAAAAAATTACTGAATTAGATATGGACAAATTAAGTCAAAATCAAAATTTAATGAAAGAATACAATAGTATTGTAAAGGAAATTAATGAATCTGATAGTAACTATATTAATAAAGTTTTAAATAATAAGAAAGATGATCATACAATTGGCAAATTTATAAGTGGTGGTGCATTATGGTGGTTATTAGGAATTATAGTTTTATTTTTTTACAATACATTTAATAAGGAAGAAACTAAAAAAGGTAAAAATTGGGGAACAAGAATTAGTGGATTTATTTTATGTGTAATTATTGGTGGACTTATAGGACTTATTTGTTCTATTGTTCCAACAATATTTAATATATGGGTCAATTATATAATTATTCCTATACTTGTTCTTATATTAATGATTTTATTGTTATATAAAACTGCATCTAACAAATAAATGGAGGTGTCATATGAAAGTATTAAGCCTAACAGAGCCTTATGCTACTTTAATAAAGGAAAATAAGAAGTTAATTGAAACACGAAGTTGGAAAACTGATTATAGAGGAGAATTATACATTCATGCTAGTGTCACTAAAATTCCAAAAGAGTGGAAAGAAAACAAAGAATTAATGAAGTTAGTAGATAATACATCACTAAATTTTGGAAATATTATTTGCAAGTGTAATTTAGTTGACTGTATTTATATGACAAAAGATTATGTAGAAAATATGAAAAAAAA
>CANQAU010000042.1 GCA_947588935.1 uncultured Bacilli bacterium | reverse complement strand
AATGATGTTTCAAAATCAAATTTATTTTTCAGATTATACGCGAAAAAAATTAAAATGCAATTCTTACACGTTTTTTGCAGGACCTACCCTAGCCGCTGACTTACTACTCGATTTTCCATGTTATTTAACCTTTGCTGGATCAAATAAAATCGGATATCGAAAATTATCGAAAATCGTTCCCAAACGGGTTCATATGACCTATACCGATGATTTAAATGGCTTAGAGTTACTATCAACTTTAAAAAACATCTATGCCATCGGAAGTGGTATTTTACACGGATTAAATGTTCCAGAAGGAATTTACTATGGATATATGACGCATGTCATGATTGAAATTCAAAAGCTATTAAATAAGGCGTATAAAAGTCAAGAAACCCTCTTTACCTATGGAGGTTTAGGAGATTTACTCATGACGACCAATAGTCAAAATAGTAGAAATTTTACCTTTGGAAAACTCATTGGCAAAAAAGCCGGAAAAGAAGAAATTGCCAAATTTAAAAAGAAAAATACCATCGAAGGATTGTATCATTTAAAAGAAATGCATGAACAATTAAAAAAATGGCACATCAAAAATAGTATCATTGACCAAATTTTCAATATTGTCCTCCAAGACGAAAAACCAGAAAGTTTGTATCTTCCCATGGAAGAAGAAAAGAACGATTTTTTAGACTAAATCGTTCTTTTTTAATAACTCCTGTATAACAAAACCGGCAACATGTGCTCCTGCACTCATCACCACAGCACACATCGATCCCACTTTTCCATGCAAAACAACCGCTTCTTTACTCCATAACACCGGCGTATTCAAAAGTCGTTCATCCACCTTACGCAGATAAAAGCGCAACTTGCGCGCAAGTGGATCCATCTCAGTCTTTTTTAAAGGCGTAATGCAAAAAAGTTCGGGATGCATTCGGTTTCCGGTTCCCATACAAGAAAGAATCGGAACCCCTTGTTCATGAGCTACTTGAATAAGTTTTGCTTTGACAGAAACATCATCACAAGCATCGATAAGATAATCATAAATTTGAAAATCCATTTTTGCAACCATTTCTGGAGTAAGCTTCACACATTGCGCATGAAAACGAATCGCCGGGAAAATTTGCTTAACGCGTTTTTCTGCTTCAAACACTTTGCTTTTTCCAATATTTTCTGTATGAGCAAGAATTTGCCGATTCAGATTTGAAACTTCAATTTGATCATAATCAAAAACAGTCATTTCCCCAATTCCACATCGTGCCAAAACCTCTAAAACGTATCCACCGACGCCTCCACAGCCAATCACCAAAACATGACTAGAGCGTAACTTTTGAATTCCCTCTTCTCCAATAAGCAATTGTAATCGGTCCAACATAATATATCACCCCATAATAAAACCAAAGGTAGTCAATTTGTGATAAAATCCCGCTCACTCGCAGGTGGGCATCTCATCTATACTTTAGGATCCTAATTCACTTAATGGATTAGTCTTCAACACCATATAGAGTTCTGATTCCCATATATCACCATAGTCGGTTTTATGTAAAAAATCAACTATCCTTTGGTACTTTCATTATAACAGACTTCTTCGAAAAACACAAATGAATTATCTTCGAAAATGCAAGTCAATATCAACCGGTCCAGAAATGCCATCGATAACGCCATCACTACACAATTGCCAATACTCATAACTGCCCGCATAACTGGTTAAAATCGTCGGATCAGCCGGATAATGAGCAAGCCACACCGGATAACCAAGTTGATACCATAAACGCTCTAAATAAGACTTACTTGCATAGAGCATACCCGTATATCCATGATCACTAAGAGTTTTTAAAAAAGCACTGGCCATATAAGAAAGATCCCGTAAACTCATTTGATATTCATTAAAATGCGAAAAGTCCTCCCAGTCAAAAGCAATTGGTAAATCAATCTCTTTTCCTTGAATTTGTTCAATCTCCCAATTGGCATCCGCAATCGCCCGTTCTTCACTATTTCCATAGGAATAAAAATAAAGTCCAACTGCTAACCCGGCTTCCTTGGCTTTTTGATAATATTCTTCAAATCGGCGATCAACAACATTTTCTTCATAAGTTCCCGTAGATGTTCCCACCCGCAAGATCACAAATTGAACGCCACTTTCCTTTAACTTTTGAAAATCGACATCTCCTTGCCAAGAAGATAAATCAAGACCTACATCCACCATTCCATTGTGATAAGTCTGATAAATATCAGAAAACAACGTCTTCGTTGGTTCATACGGTTTCGTTGTTCCCCCACGCTTTGGTTCATACACTTGTAAAGTAAATTCATGTTCCAATTTATTTCCAGAAGCATCCACTGCTTCAAAGAGCAACGGATAACTTCCAGGAACCTGTAAATCATATTCTCCAACCAAATGACAATCTGGATTTCGATCCGTATCATCCGCACATAAAATCTGCTGATAAAAGTTTTCATCTGTTCCAACTGGAACCGCATAACTCTCATTCATCCAAACAATCGGAGAGGTCACATCAATGACTTGATAATCAAAAGCATATTTTACTTTCACATGATCTTCATTCTCATACGTAAAAGAAAGATGATGATCGCCAATATATTTCGTATCCAAAACGACATCTTCCGTTAATTGACCATTCATTTCCAGAATATAAGAAGATAGCTTTGCTTCTTGTCCAACCGGAATCGTTAAATCACTTTGATAAACAACATGAACTTTGGGAAAAAGATGAATCGATAACTCATATAAACCAAAAAAGAACAAACCAACACTCAAAATACAAAGGAAAACAATCAAGATGGTCTTCATCGAACTATTCATAACACAAACCCTTTTCTAAAAAAATTATAACATAAAAAAAGAAAGAAATCTGTGGAATTTATTTCAATTTTTTCTCTAGCAGATCTCTTGTCTTAATCGGATTGGCTTTACCACCCGTTTCCTTCATGACTTGCCCTACAAAATACGAAAATAAATTCGTTCGTCCATTTTTATACGCTTCGAGTTGTTCAGAAGAACGTTCGATAATTTCCGAAATAATTTGATTAAGAACCTCTTCATCGGAGATTTGGGCAAAATCATGGGTAATCAAATCCTTTGGAGATGCATGTTCCGTCAACATTTTTCCGACAATCTCTTTTGCTTGTTTAGAAGAAATCGTTCCATCATGAAGTTTTTCAAGGACAAATTGAAAATCCGCAATCGAAAATTCAAAATCGGAAATTTTCATTCCCTCTTTATTTAAATAACCCAAAATCGGTCCTATAATCCAATTGCAAGCCTCCAACGGTTCAATTCCAGCATCAATCCAAGAATCAAAATAATCGCTGATGGCTTTCTCTTTTAAAATTGTCTGAGCATCGACCTTGGTAAGACCATAATCCTTTGTATATTTTAAAAAACGTTCTCTTGGTAACACCGGGATTTCTTTTTTGATTTCATCAATCATTTTCTCATCAATGCGAATTTTCGGAATATTTGGTTCCACAAAATACTTGTAATCGATGGCATCGGCTTTGCTCCGCATACGTTTGGTTTCTCCGCTTTCTTCATCGAATCTCCGCGTCTCTTGTTCAATTTCCTCTGCTCTTCCACAAGTAATCAAATGAAGTTGTCGCTCAATTTCAGAATCAATCACCGCCCCAACATTGGCAAAAGAATTGACGTTTTTAACTTCGACTTTGGTTCCTAAAGTATCATCTTTGGATAAAGAAATATTCACATCACAACGAATCTGCCCTTTCGTGGCATCTGCTAAAGAAATATCGGCATATTGATAAACGCGACGAATATATTCCAAGAAAGCAATAACCTCTTCTTTCGAATGAAAACAAGGCTCCGTAACCAATTCCAAAAGAGGAACACCAGAACGGTTATAATTGATATAAGAATACCTTCCAATATGTTCTAATTGAGCCGAATCTTCTTCCAAATGAATGTCATGAATCAAAACCTCAAAGTCCCCATCTTGGAAAGGAACCAAAATTTTTCCATTTTGACCAATCGGATCATGACTTTGAGTAATCTGATACCCCTTTGGTAAATCAGGATAATAGTAATTTTTGCGATCAAAATAAAGATATTTTGGAATAGTACAATTCAAAATACAAGCCGCTTTAATAGCTTTTCGCACGCACTCTTTATTTAATACAGGTAAGATACCCGGTAAACCGATATCAACCGGAGAAACGTGAATATTAGCCTCTTCACTATAAGTATTTCTAGCCCGTGAAAAAACCTTGGTATGACTTTTCATTTCACAGTGCATTTCAATTCCAATCGTCGGAATATAATTCATTACATTTCCTCCTTTACCAGTGGATTTTGATACGCAATCATCTCTTCCAAGCGCGCCGCAATTTCAAGTACATTACAATCGTCTAATACTTTTCCTGTGATATTAATTCCAACTGGAAGTCCTTTAACAAAACCACATGGAATGGTAATAGAAGGGAATCCTCCAAAATTGCCAATCGCCATATGATTTTCTAAAATGCGTAAATCATCGCTCGTATGATTTTTGCTTTCATCAATATACTTTGCTCCACCCTCACTACAAGGCAAAATCAGTCCATCATATTTAGAAAACAACGCATTCATTTTTTCAACAATCAATCTCCGAACCCGTTGGGCATTAATAAAATATTTTTCCTGATTTTCTTTTTGTAAAACATAAGAGCCAATAATAAGTCTTCTTTTAATCAAAGAAGAAAATCCTTTTGTTCGATGGGCCATCATCATCTCATTGACATCATTTGCTTCTTCTTGTGGTCCAAATAAAATACTGGTCAAATTGGAAAGGTTACTCGTCGCTTCGGCACAGGTAAGACACGTATAAGTAGAAGCAATGGCACGAAGTAAATCCTCATCAAAAGACTCACCAACAATCGAAATTCCTTTTTCTTTCGCTTTTTTAGTTAATTGTTCAAACAACGAAAACGTCATCTTTAATTCATCACTTGGCTTGGAATACTTGGTAATGTCCATGATCTCTTTGATATAAAACAATTTCTTAGGTTGATGATTGGCATGGACAAGCGACTCTACAAGATGCATGGAAGAAGAATCAATACTGGTCATATCCTTCTCATCTTTTCCCTTGATCACATCGACCACCATCGCCGCATCATACACACTCCGTGTCAAAACCCCAACATGATCCATACTACTAGCAAAAGCAAATAAGCCATACCGGGAAATCAGTCCGTAAGTCGGTTTATATCCCACAATTCCACAATATGCTGCCGGTTTTCGAACCGAATCCCCTGTATCACTTCCAATAGCAAAAGGCACGACGCCACTAGAAACCACACAAGCACTTCCTGCACTCGAACCACCCGCTTGGCGAGTAGTATCAAGAGGATTGAAAACATATCCCGTATGAGCCGTCAAGCCAGTTCCCCCAAGTCCAAACTCATCCATTGTCGTCTTTCCAATTAACACTGCCCCTGCATCCTTTAGTTTTTGATAAACCGTCGCATCATACACAGGAACATAATTCGAAAGCGTATTGGAAGAAGCCGTAGTCAAAATACCTTTGGTCGAAAAATTATCTTTTAAAGCATATACCACATTTTGTAAATCTCCACGTTGGGAAGATTCTTCAACATGATCAAAGAGCGTCACAAAACTGTTACATTTCTCTTGATTTTCACGGGCCTTTAAAAGCGTATCTTGAAAAACTTGAAGAGGCGTCACACGATGAGCGGCATAATCCTCTTGTAATTTTTTGATGGCACTTTTCATTCTTTCACCACCTTTGGCACAATGACACTCGATAAATTTTTATGTGCTGCATTACATAAAACATCTTCCACCGGCATCTCTTCGACAAAATCATCTTCACGCAATGTCTCATCAAACAAAACCGGCGGATGGGTCATCGGCTCAACCGAGGAAATATTCGGAATCTGACAAATCAAATCCATATGATGCTCAATTTCCTCAAATTCATCGAGAACCATTTGATTTTCCTCTTCACGAAGTCCAATCAAAAGTTTCAAAGCAAAATCATCAACCAATTCTTTCGTAAAATTCATAAAATCCTCCTAAAAATCGCAATTTCCTGGTGTCCGTGGAAAAGGAATGACATCGCGAATATTCGTAACTCCCGTAAGATATATAATCAATCGCTCAAAGCCCATTCCAAAACCAGAATGAACACAAGTTCCATATTTACGTAAATTCAAAAACCATTCTACTGGTTCCCGATCAATACCCATTTCTTTCATGCGAGTTACCAGTTTCTCATAATCTTCTTCCCGTTGCGAACCGCCCATCAATTCTCCAGCGCCAGGGACCTCTAAATCAACGGCTGCCACAGTCTTACCATCTGGATTCAATTTCATATACCATGCCTTAATATCTTTCGGCCAATTGGTAATAAAAACTGGTCCATGAAAGTATTCCGTCAAATATTTTTCATGTTCTTTTTGAATATCTTCCCCAAATTCTGGAGAAAATTCCCAAGTGATTTTCGCATCTTTTAAAATTTGAATCGCTTCTTCATGGGTAATGCGAATAAACTTGGTATCGACCACTTGTTGTAATTTCTTTAAAAGACCATTTTCTACAAATTGATCGCAAAATTGGAGTTCCTCTTTACAACGTTCCATCACATACGAAATGACGAATTTGAGCATTTCCTCTTCAATATCCATTAAACCATTCAAATCACAAAAAGCCATCTCCGGTTCAATCATCCAAAATTCGTTAGCGTGCGTTTTCGTATTAGACTTTTCAGTTCGAAACGTTGGTCCAAACGTATAAATATCCCGAAAAGCCATTGCAAATGCTTCCCCATGTAATTGACCCGTTCCGGTAACATAGGCTTTCTTCCCAAATAAATCTTTAGAAAAATCAACATGTCCATCCTTCATCGGTAAACGATCAAAATCAAAAGTGGTAATCTTAAACATCTGATCCGATCCTTCACAATCCGTCGTCGTAATCAAAGGAGTATGGACATATAAGTATCCACGATCTTGAAAATATGTATGAATCGCCATCGCTGCCACGCTCCGAATGCGAAAAACCGCCCGAAATAAATTCACCCGTGGACGAAGATAGGCTTGAGAACGTAAAAATTCATTGCTGTGTCGTTTTGGTTGCATTGGATAATCTTCTGGACAATCGCCAAGTAACGTAATTTCCGTTGCTTGAACTTCATAATTTTGACCCTTACCAACGGAAGAAACAAACTTTCCTCGAACGCAAATCGAAGAACCAATATGAAGTTTCTGTACACCTTCAAAATCCACTACACTCGTATCATATACAATTTGTAATGATGGAAAACACGTCCCATCTACAAAATCAATAAAACCAAAATCTTTCTGTTTGCGATGGTTGCGAATCCAACCAGAAATCGTTACTTCCTGATCTAAATAATCACTTGCCTGTGAAAATAATTCTTTTACTTTCATCATAATCCCTCCTTAAGGATGAAGTCGTGTTGGTCCACGATAAATAAAGGTGGCTTCTCGAATATTATCGATACCAAATAAAAGCATTAATAAGCGGTTGATACCAATGGCAAATCCACCATGAGGAGGTACACCGTATTTAAAAAACTCGAGATAAAAATCCAAACTTTCCAACGTAATATTTTTTTCCAATACTTGCTTTTTTAAAAGATCAATCCGATGTTCTCGTTGAGCTCCAGTGGTAATTTCAATTCCTCGGAATAATAAATCATAACTACAAGTATCTCCTTGATCATTTAACATATGATAAAAAGGTCGCGCTTCAAAAGGATATTCCGTTACAAAAATAAAATCCGTTCCAAATTCTTTTTTGGCATACTTACACAACAACTCTTCTTCTTTTCGTTCCAAATCAGTTTCTTTCTCACCAACATAATGATACTTTTCTTGGAGGAGTTTTTTCGCATCTCGAAAAGAAATACGTGCAAAAGGCTTCTCTAAATCGGTCGGAGGAATATGAAAAGTTTTTTCCATTTCCTCGCCACACGTGCGATACACTTCACCAATGGCATATTTAAGCCATGCCTCTTCAAAATCCATCACATCATGAAAATCATGAATCCAAGAAATTTCAATATCCGCCATGTTAATCTCTGTAGCATGATAAGAAGTATGAGAATTTTCAGCACGAAAAGCAGGGCCAATCTCAAAGACTTTATCAAACCCAGCAGCCATAGCCATTTGTTTATAAAATTGAGGAGATTGTGATAAATAAGCCTTTTCTCCAAAATAATCTAAAGAAAATAACTCCGCTCCACTTTCGGCAGCAGCTCCACTAATTTTTGGAGAATGAATTTCCATAAAATGATGTTCTATACAATACGTCCGAAGAGCATGTTCCAAAATCGTTTCTGCTTGAAAAAGAAGATGATTATCACTTCTACGTAAATCAAGAAAACGATAATCTAATCTCGTCTCCCGATTGCTATTATCTTTTTTCGTATAGTCAAAAGGCAGCTCATTACAAGAAAGGGAAGTCACCAGAATGTCCGTTGGAATCAATTCTTTTCCACCCATTTTTACAGCAGGATTGGACTGTAATACTCCCGTTACTTTCAAAGTACTTTCTACACTCACTCCACTCATGATATCCACGAGTTTTTGATTTTCTTCCTTTTTTTCAATCGTCACTTGTAATTTTCCCGTGCCATCTCGTAAAATTAGAAAAAGAACATACGGTAAATCCCGAACTTTCTCAACAAACCCTTGAAATTCAATTGTTTGGCCCAAATAGGCATCTAACTCATTTGCAAATATTTTCATTTTTTCATCCTCCTATAAATGAACATCCAAATGTCCAATAAGATCCATTTCATTAATTTTTTCTTTTTCATTGGTCAAAAGATCCGTAAGCAAAACCAAACTCGTTTTCATATCTTCTTCCAAAACAGACAAAACATAATGCGTAGGATAATTCTTCATAATCTTTTCTTTCGTATCTCTAGAAATCATTTCACACTTAAATCCATTTAAACGAAGTTCCTGTGTCAAATAAAGAGCTCGTTCTTCTTCCATCGTACTACCATAAGTAACGACAACATCCAGTTCTTCCTGTGGAAGCATTTCCTCACGAAGTTTCAAAACGATATCTTCCGTAAATCCCCAAAATCCATATCCAAAGAAAGAAGCAGAAGACAAGGTCCGACCATAAGAAGAAACATCTCCTCCTTCAATGAGAACTTTCTTTTGATCACTTTCCCCATCAACAATTTGAAAAGCAATCTCCTCGACTTTGGAAATATGTAATTTCTTTTCTTCATAATCAATATCCAGTGCATCCAAATCGCGATACAATTCTTCTTTCACAAAGTCCGAAGCATCCAAATACACGCTTAAATGCCGAAGTCCAAAGGCCTCTAAAATACGTACACCTAAGCTAATCAACTCCGCCATATAAGAAAGATTGTCTTTGCCAAATACAAAATAGCCATATTCTTTCTCAGCACGCTCATTCATGACGACTTCATGAGCAAATAACTTGACCGGTAACTCTTTTTGGAAGTCTTCTTCATAAAAAGCCCGGATTCTTCCCACCAAACAATCTCGGCGAAGAACGCTCTCTTTCTCATGATAATAAGAACCATCTTCCATCAAAGCAGACTCACTAAAATCATAATGATAAATCTCAGCAAAAGAAGCCAATACCCGGTGAATATAATCATAGACTTTTGCTCGTTTTAAATACACATCCACCATATTTTCTAATCGTTTTTTCATAAAAACTCCTTTCAAAAAGAAAAACCTAAGAACTGTAAGGACGAA
>CANQAU010000041.1 GCA_947588935.1 uncultured Bacilli bacterium | reverse complement strand
ACTTACCAGTTGGTTATACAAATGATATCTTTGAGGCACTCGACATTCAAGATGAACTTCAAACTCTTTATACATCAGGAACCGTATTCCATGCCTTCCTAGGAGAAAGACTAGACGATTGGAAATCAGCTGCCAATCTAGTTCGAAAAATTGCTGAAAACTATCGTTTACCATACTATACCCTTTCCCCTACTTACTCTGTATGTAAAAATCATGGATACATTAGTGGAGAAGTAAATAAATGTCCAACCTGTGGAGAAGAAACGGAAATTTACAGCCGAATTACCGGTTACTATCGCCCAGTAAAAAATTGGAATGATGGAAAAGCCCAAGAATTTAAAGACAGACAAGAATATGACTTAAATTGCTCTGTATTAAAAGAAAAAAAAGCCGATAAAAAACAAATTCTCCTTTTCGGAACCAAGACTTGTCCAAACTGCAAAATGGCTCAAAAACTTCTCGAAAAAGCCAAAGTCGATTATAAATTTATTGATGCCGAAGAAAATGTCGATTTAACAAAACAATACAAAGTCAAACAAGCTCCTACTCTAGTAATCATTGAAGAAGATCAAGCAACCAATATCGTCAATTTATCCAATATCAAAAAATGTATTGAAGAATATAAAATATAGGAATTTGAAATGTACGATGTAATCATTATCGGATGTGGACCAGCAGGACTTACGGCTGGCATCTACACCGCCCGGGGAAACTTAAAAACATTAATATTAGAAAAGGAAACGATTGGAGGCCAAATGGCCTCTTCTCCTTTAATCGAAAATTATCCCGGATATGAACAAATTAGTGGGAGCGAGCTAGCAAACAACATGTATGAACAAGCAACCAATTTAGGAGTAGAAATCGAACTAGACGAAGTCATCCAGATCAATGTAAAAGACCAAATCACCGTTACTGGAAAAGAAAATACCTACCAATGCAAATGTCTAATTATAGCAACCGGATCGAAATATAAATTACTAAACCTTGAAAATGAAGAAAACCTAATCGGCAAAGGAATTCACTTCTGTGTAGCATGCGATGGCGCTTTCTATAAAGACAAAACCGTCGCTGTTATCGGCGGAGGAAATAGCGCCGTCATCAATGCCCTATCCCTAAGTGAATACACCAAAAAGGTCTATGTAATTCAATGTCAAGATCATCTAACCGCTGAAAAAGTATTAGTAGAGAAACTAACGCAAAAAAAGAACGTCGAAATTCTTCTTTCATCTAACGTTACCAAAATTATCGGCGATGAAGAATTAACCAAAATAGAAATAAGCACCAACCAGAAAAAACAAACTCTAGAAATCAATGGCATGTTTATTTCCATTGGATTAATTCCACAAAGTGAGATTGTCAAAGACATTCTTCCCATCAATGAATACGGTTATATTGAAACCAACAATTGTCAAACAAAATTTGCAAATGTATTTGTAGCAGGTGACTGTCGAGATAAACAAATGCGACAAATTACCATTGCGACCAGTGATGGTACGACCGCTGCAATGAAAGCCATTCAATATCTAAACGAGAAATAGCAAAAACTATTTCTTTTTTTTGGCAAACAAAAAGAGCATACGCTCTATTGAACAAATAAGATGAAAGATATCACAAAGAAGCAAAGTCCTAAAAACATGGTAAGACGACTCACAAATAACTCAAGTCCTCTTTCTTTAATTTTTCCAAATAAAGCATCATTACCTCCCGTAATGATTTGTCCAGCATCACTGGCTTTACTACTTTGTAATAAAACAAGAACAATAATGAGTATAGAGATAACTAACAAAATATTTTCTAACATAACGTGCCTCCTAAACATAATTTACTGTAACATACAATCACGAAATTATCAAGAATGTAACCCACTCTCAATAATCCGATAAATTTCTTCTCTTCCCTTTTTCGTTAAAGAAGAAAATAAAATAACCATATCTTCATCATGAAGTTTAAACGTCTCTCGAATCAAACGATCTTGCTTAACGCGAGCATTTTGGGATACCTTATCACATTTCGTCGCCACAATCGTCGTCTTAATCCCATAATACTTCAAAAAGTCATACATCAAAACATCATCTTCCGTAGGTTTGTGACGATAATCAATAAGTAAAAAAACTTGCGAAAGATTTCCCCGACTCTTTAAATATTCCTCAATCATTAAGCCCATCTTCCGCGTTTGGTCTTTCGCCATATTCGCATACCCATATCCCGGAACATCAACCAAATAAAAACGTTGATTAACCAAATAGAAATTTAAAGTCTGCGTTTTACCAGGCTTACTACTCGTATGAGCAAAATTTTTACGAGCAATCAAAGTATTAATAAAACTACTTTTTCCAACATTACTGCGTCCAACGAGTAAAAATTCTGGAAAAGTTGGTTCAGGATACTGACTCTGTCGCACCGCAATCTGTTTTAATTCCACCGAATCAATTTTCATAATCTCACCTATATTTTATTCAAAAAATGACAAAATATCATTTATCTTTTTTGATAAAAAGGAAAGTTGTGTCAAATTCAAAATTCCATACAAGATAGCAAAAATTCCAAGAACTTGTCCAAGATATAAATGTGTAAAGGGATTAATAAATAGTAAAACACCCATAAACACCATTAATCCCATGCTAACGAGTAACATCGATACACTCATATCGCGCAAGCGAATCAAGTAAAAAGAGAGGAAAAAACGTTCCAACGTTGTCAAAAAAAGAAACAACCCAAAGACAAGTAAGACATTGGAAAGTTCAGAGGCAAAAAACGTACAGATTGCTCCTACAAAACCAAGAATGCCGTAAACAACCGAAATCTTATAAATGGAAAACTTTCTTCTTTTCGAAAAAAACCAAAAATGCAGAATTCCATAAGCCAAAAATAAAAGTCCTAATAAAATGCGAACAAGAAGCGGTTCTGCCGTATTCCATAAAGAGAAAACAACTCCAAACAATAACAAAACAACGGAAAAGATAGAAAAGGAATCTAAATAATTTTGAAATTCTCGTTCCAAATCCGTAAATAAACGTCTCGTCCGGCGATGAAATAATCGACGCCAAAAGCTAGTACTACTCACTTTTTCATTTTCTTCTGAATACATAAATCATACTCCTTAAAACGCCTTTATTATATCATGAACAAATCAATTTGCAAAGTAAAGTTTTAGTTGCAAAAATAGAAAAGTATGCTATAATATTTTTCTTAAAAAAGGGGGAAGTTATATGAATATCAAAGAACTGACCATTCGAGAATATGAAGAATTTGTAAAAAAGAGTCCACTAGGAAGTCATTATCAAACTGCGAACTATGCCCTTTTAATGAGTGAACTAGGTTATGATTATGATTTAATTGGGATGGTAAACGAATATGGAGATCTCCTCGCTGCATCACTGATCTTGTTTAAAAAAATCGGTTTAAAAAGCAAATATGGTTATGCACCACGTGGCTTCATTCTAGATTACTTCAATGAAGATTTACTCAAAAATTTCACCGAAAAAATCAAAGAATATTATTTGAAAAAAAATGTTGTCTTTATTAAAATCAATCCCGAAATTGCCACAGCCGAAATCGATATCAAAACCAAAGCCAAAACCTTCACTCCGAATACGGAAATAAAAAATATCTTAGAACAAAATGATTACTTAAAACTAAAAGATAACTTATACTTTGAATCATCCCTTCCTCGTTTCAATGGAATTATTGATTTAAGAAATTTATCAATCGATAACTTTACCAAGAACACCCGAAATAAAATCAAAAGAGCGATTCAAAAAGGATTAGAAATTGAAACGGCCCAACGAAGTGGAATGGATATTCTTTATCAATTTATAAAAAACAAAAGAAATAAAGATGAATTTTATTATAAAGACTATTACAATATCTTTCATAAAAATCATATGATTGACCTTTTCTTAGTCAGTATTAACACCAAAAATTTCTTATTAAACGCCAAAGAAACATACGAAAAAGAATTAGAAAATAATACCGCTTTAAATCAAGAACTCATTAAAGAGAACAATCAAAGAAATATCAATCGAAAAATGAATTCTGACCGAAAATTGCTTTCTTATAAAAACGATGTCCTCGAAGCAACTGAAAGAAATAGTAAGCAAGAAAAAATTTATATCGCTGGAGCACTTATCATCAAATACAAAAATCGAGTTCAAATATTAATGAGCGGTTATGATCGATCATATCGCAGATTTAACGCCAACTACTTTTTACATTACAAAATCATGGAATATTATCAAAATGAATATGCTTATTTAGATTTAAATGGAATGACAGGAGACTTCACCAATGAAAATCCATACTATGGCCTAAACGAATTTAAACTTGGATTCAACCCTAAAGTATATGAATTCATTGGAGAATACGATCTCGTAATCGATGAAAAGAAATACTATGTATTAAGAAACAATGGCACCCTTGCCAAAATATTTAATAAGACCGATATCAAAATGCCAAAGAAAAACGCAAATTAATGCGTTTTTTTTAATTAAACTTTAAGACCTTGCCCGTGTTATAAAAATCATCATTAATCTTCAAATAAACTGCATAAGAGCCATCTAAATGAAGATTTACTTTTGGAGATACAGCTTCATTTGCTTTCTTATAATGATAAATATAACTTTCTGATCGATCCGATACCAAATAAATATCCACTACTTCCGAATTCGAAAACATCACATTAATATCCACCGAATGAGGAGTTAAATCAAATTCAAATGGATTTTTCACTGCATGATCTAATTGTTCAAAAATACTTTCGGTTGCAATATGCTCTAAATTCGTCGCCGGATTATTATCAATTAGACGATAGTCAACCAATTGATAATTTGGTGTTTTTTCTTGATAAAGAGAATGTTTATAAGCACGATATATACTTTCATCAATCGTTGCATTAAATAATTCTTGGTCATCCTTATCAAGTTCTACAACTCTAGCATAAGTATTTCCTAAATAATCATAAATCGTATTTCCAGGAACATAAGCACTTTCTTTATAGGTCCATCCAAAATCAATTAATTTTGTTCCATCGGGTTCATAATAAAAACTACCAAGCGCATAATTAAAATATTTCTTTCCACCATCATACTCCCAAATCGTTGAAATATTTTTTCCATCTATCTGATAAAGCGTTGCTGAAGAATAATTGTCCTGATAATAAGTTAAATCTGCATTCGTCGTATCTAAAGTATCAAAATCATTATTAAATACACTTAAATATCCTTCACTCGTATAATATGCCGTATGTTGTCCATGCGGAATCCGTGAACCATCCGTTACATGAAGTAAGTACTTATCAAAACTAGCTGGATAAAAATCTTCTTCTCCAAAAATCCAATTCAAGGCCTTCGTTTCAAAATTAACACTCATAATACTGTTAATTCCTCGAAGAGATAATAACATTTCTTTCGTATCTTCATTATAATAAATGGAATTGTTAATCATGTTCGTACCCGTTAAACTATCCGCAAAATCTTTATCAATTGCAGATAATACATCATAAACATCTAAAGAGCGAATAGTTTCTCCAGTCTCTGGATTAATTTGATAGACATAAGAAGCAGAATAAGGAGAATCAACCGATTCCATTCCACCAGCAATCAAAATACTGCCATCGGATAAAGAAATTAATTCATGATGATACCCATTGACTAACGAATAATCGCGATAAACTTTACCAAGCAAATCAATTTCAACAAAACCATCATAAGTATATTGAATTCCACTCACATTCCCATTACTTAAATAAATATGTCCATTATTCAAAAATTCCATATCGAATGAATAATTCGGAGTTAAATACCAGACGATTTTTCCATTTCCATCATAAGCGGCTGCACTGGTTCCCATTGGACTTGCTACAAAATAAATATCCTGATCGATGGTTGCATGAGGATTACTTGTTTCAACAACCAAATTATTTTTAGAAACATTGGATAAATCAATTTCCAGTGACTTTGTCTGACCATTTTGAGTTAACACAACCGTATTTTTCTCACCAGCATTGAGTCCATAGACCGGAATAGCATGAATCGTAGAAGATTCCATCGTTGTCATATCATAACCATTGATTTGTAATCCAACTTCTACACGATCTGCAGTTTGAAAAATGATCAATGCCGTAAGAGGGGAAATCTCATAAGGATTTACTAGCACACAAGGATTATCAAAGGTATAACTTGCATTATTCATCGCTGCTCGAATCACTTCATCAGCTTCTTGTTGTTTAGAAATAACATCTCCCACCGCTTCAATCGTTTCTTTATTCTCAAAATAAGTATGAACCTGTTTCAATAACTCTTGCTTTTGATGAGTATAAAATAAGGAAATCACAATCAAAGCAATCATTAAAACAGCAATAACAATAAAACCAATAATCTTTTTATTCTTCATAATTCCTCCTACGCTACAATATATGGATCTTCAAAAGTACCATTTCCACCAAGAAAAACAATCGTATTTTTAAATGGAACCGTCATCGCTGCATTAACGCTAATATCATGATGAGCACCGGTAACAGCACTCTGTGTCCGAATCGAACCATTATATCCAAAAATACCTGTAATATTATCCACATCATTATTACACTCATAGTGATCATTACTCAAACATACCGTATACACAGTAGATAAAAGCGTTCCAACATCTCTCATATAAGGTTTAGAAGAAATGAGTTGATATTCACCTAAATCCAAAAGTCCATAATAAGCTTTTAAAGATTTTTTCTTCACATACACGCCATTATAAATATAATCACCGGTTGCATCCGCATTTCCTTGTGCAACCCCAAACGTATAATCCTCACGATTCAAATATTTCTCTGGTTCCGGAAGGCGATCATAATAAATTTTCAACGTATTATCTTGTCCCTTATCTTCACTATAAATTCCTGACCAAGAAGTATTATAAACATTCTCTTCAATACAAGTACCTTGATCACAACAGAAATCATTAATAATCGAAGTTTTCATATTGTTGCTAACATTCACACCAAATACCGAATTCGAAGTAGAACGATACAAGACAAAAATGTTTTCTCCATATTTGACATAAATACCTTCATTACAATATCCATCCCGTAAATCACATTTAGTTACGGCATCTTTTGCATTATAAGACGTATCCACAAAAATCGTTTTTTCCGTTGTAATACCCGCTTGATTCATAGCAACAAGTTTCACAAAATAATGTGTATTGGCTTTTAAATCTTGATAACGACCATCAATCAAATCTCGTAATGAAAAACTTCCATTCCGATTGGAATTGGTCACCTTATACACTTCATGAAGATTCTCTTCGGAAGTACCTAAGAAAATTTGAAATTGATACATGTCACTCTCTGCATCTTCTGCTTGGAAAGACAACTGATAATCCACATTATTTCGAGTAGAATCAAATCGAATCACTTCTGGACCAGTCCGATCAAATAAATAAGCATCAGAACACTTTAAGGCACTTTCATTTCTGGCTTGATCAAGTCCTACCAAACAAACCCGTTGTGGAAGAATATTGGATTGATCATAGGAAATCGTTGCATAACCATCCGCATCGACCTTCTTTAATTGACTTGGAGTACAAGTACTATCCGTAGTAATACAATACCGAATCGCATTTGCCCCAGAAAGTTCATCAGTAATGGTTATTCCTAATTCCAAATCGCGGTAATAACGTACACCTTGTTCAAAGTGATCAATTTTAAAATCAGATAACATCGGCGCATCATCATCAGTCTTGACCACTGAAACAACAACTGGATTACTAACATTTCCCACATAATCCATAACACAAACTTTATGCTCACCCTTCGCAAACTCTAATTCAAAAGTATTATTTGCTAAACGTTGATAATCATTCATTTGATTGCTACAATCCTGATCGGCACTCGTCACATAATAACCATACACACCGGATCCATCATAGTCAGAAGCAACAATACGCGTTGTTTTCGTTCCACTTTGCCACTCATCGAAATTTTCAACCGAAACATCATCTTGATAAATCGTTGGACTTTGACGGTCAATCTTTACAAAAGCATAAGCCTTATAAACATAAGTTTTTCCATCACGAACAATAGTAACGGTAACTTCATACTGAACATGCATAAATTGGGTAGCATGAACCAAATAAGAATTCATCGTATCAAAATTATGGGTAACATCTTTAACATCGGTCTGACTATTTCCGCGCCATTCAATTTTGGTAACCGAATCTTTATATAAATCATAATCACTGGATTCTTTAAACTGTACTTTTAATAAAACATTATCGCGAGTCCAAGCCTCATTTGTAATAAGACTATTATCTTCCTTATACTGAACGATTTCAATAATCGTCGTTTGTTCTTCGAGTTCTTGATAATCGCAATAACTCTCATCTGTAAAAGAAGCAACATATTGATTTTGAGATACTTGGATTCGAATCGTATTACAAAGCATTGATTCCCCATTTACTGGATTTTTATACTCACCCATCTCATTATCGGCTTCCATATATCCCTCATCAATTAAATGAGCAATATTGGTCACATCTCTTCCCGTCTGAGACGCCCATTCCTCCGCACGCGCTAGCGCATACTCTCGCTTATTTTCTAAATTACTTTGTTTTACATTGTTACTAATAAACACAAAAGCAGGTACACCAATGGCAAAAACAATGGCCAAAATCGCTACAACAGCTAAGATTTCAATCAATGTAAAACCCTTATTATTCTTCATTGTCATCCTCTACTCTCATTATGAAAAATATACCAAGAAAAAGAATTTTTTTCAACACTTACCAAGTAAAAAAATTGAAAAATCTCAATTTATGATCCGACAAAAAAACACAAAAAAAAGCAATGGTCACCACGACCATTGCTTGAATTCATAGATGATATATAATTTTCGAAATTACTCAACAATTTCAGATACAACTCCGGCACCAACGGTACGTCCACCCTCACGAATAGAGAATTTTGTACCATTTTCAATAGCAACTGGAGCAATTAATTCTACAGTCATATCTACATTATCACCAGGCATTACCATTTCAACTCCACTTGGAAGTTCAATAACACCAGTAACATCAGTAGTACGGAAATAGAATTGTGGTCTGTAATTTGAGAAGAATGGAGTATGACGTCCGCCTTCTTCTTTGGTTAATACATAAACACTAGCTTTGAATTTCGTATGTGGATGAACACTTCCTGGTTTAGCAAGAACTTGTCCACGTTCAACTTCATCACGAGTGATACCACGAAGCAATGCACCTGCATTATCTCCTGCTTGAGCAAAGTCAAGAGATTTACGGAACATTTCAATTCCAGTAACAACCGTTTTCTTTGTATCTTTAAGACCAACGATTTCAACTTCATCGTTAAGATTTAAAATACCACGTTCAACACGTCCAGTAACAACGGTTCCACGTCCTGAAATCGTAAATACATCTTCGATACTCATTAAGAATGGTTTATCCGTTTCACGAACTGGAGATGGAATGTATTCATCAACTGCAGCCATCAAATCACGAATAGATTGAGCTGCTGCTTCATCTCCTTCAAGTGCTTTAAGTGCACTACCACGAATGATAGGACAATTACTATCGAAGTCATATTCTCCTAATAATTCACGAATTTCCATTTCTACTAAATCTAGTAATTCTGGATCATCTACTTGGTCACATTTATTCATGTAAACAACAATTTTAGGAACACCAACTTGACGAGATAATAAAATATGTTCTCTTGTTTGAGGCATAGGTCCATCTGCAGCAGATACAACTAAGATTGCACCATCCA
>CANQAU010000040.1 GCA_947588935.1 uncultured Bacilli bacterium | reverse complement strand
CCATTCTCTTCACTAACAACTAAGGCAAGAGCATCCGATTCCTCAGCAATTCCAAGAGCTGCCCGATGCCGTGTTCCAAGTCGTTTATTCAAAGTTTGATTCATACTCGTTTTAAATACAGCACCTGCACAAGTAATACGATCTCCTTCTAAGATGACACCTCCATCATGTAACGGACTATTTGGAAAAAACAAATTACATAATAATTCACTCGAAACATCTGCATAAATTTTCGTTGCGGGTTCAATATATTCCGATAAAGAGACATCTCTTTCAATAACAATCAAAGCCCCAATTCGGTTTCGTTTCAAATATTCAATTGCTTCCATAATTTCACACACAACGCGTTCCCGTTCATCTACCGTTAAAATTTTATGTCGTCCCAACAAATGCGTCCGGCCAATGCTCTCCAAAACCCCACGAATCTCGGGTTGAAAGATAATGATAATCGCAATTGGTCCCCACTCGATGACATATTCTAAAAGTAATCCAACGGTATATAAATCCAATACCTTACTAACAATTTCAATAAAAATGATAAGTAAAACCCCTTTTAAAATAAGGACCATTTTTACATTATTTTTAATATTTTTTAAAATAAAATAAAACAATAACCAAACAATACAAATATCTAACACCTTTGTAAATATCGACCAAAGTCCAGCTAACGTCATATCTTCACTCCTTTTTATGCTTTTTCATTATATCATTATTAAACGATTTCGTCCATTCCTAAGAGATGAAAAAAACTTGAGAATTCTCAAGTTATTTTCCCAACACTTCAAATTCGGTTTGTTGAAGTCCCTGCGAAGAAGAAACCGGATTTTGAACGGGTTGCATCACCGACTGATTGTTGATAACTGGTTGGTTATTCACAGGCTGGATATTCACAGGTTGTGAAGAATAAGACGGAGGAACCGCCATTCCTTGATTTTGTGAATAAAACCCATTATGAGCATTCGCTGCGACACTACTTGGTCCGTTGCTAACTTCTTCAATCGTATTATTCACCGGAGCATTTGAAAAATTAGGCATTTGATTACTTTGAACCGCTTCTCCAATGGTTTTATTCTGAGCAGCTTGTGCCAACTTTTCCAAATGTTTCGCTAACTCCTGTGGACTATCAAAAACACTTAAATCCTTTTGTTCCTTACTATCCACAATATAACCAACCAAAGCAAATAATAAGATAATGGTAATCACTAAAAACCACATATAATTTGCTACTAAAAAATCAATAATAAAATCCATTTTTTCCTCCAATCTAGGAAATCGTCAACTTCTGAGAAGTTGGTTGAATTTGAATCCACGTATTTCCATCATTAAAAAGAACTTCTTCTCCATTAAGATAAGTATACTTTGTCTTCGCCTCACGACTACTTTTCTCCCAGTGAATTGGAATCGCTTTGCCCATCGTAATATAATAACCATCTCCACTACCAACGGTATCTAAAGCTTGTCTTCCATAACTATCCACTGCATAATTTTTCACTTGATAAGTAAGAATGTTTTTTACTTTATATTGTTCTTTTGTCACATAATCAAGATGAGGAGAATGATTGACATATCGTGCATAAACCCCTTCATCCTCTAAATACGTATAACTACTCGTTGTTCCAGAAGAATAAGGAATATCTACTTGCACTGCCGGTAAAATTTCTTCCAAATCGAGGGGGATTTCAGTTGCAGAATAAGAAAGGACATAAGGAACATCTCGTTGTAAAGAATATCCTAAAGTAGAAGCCGCATCCGTAAGTAACTTCATACTTGTAAAAGCGCGATGCTCTAACGCTACATTTAAAGAATTATCTCTCCAATAAGCACCACTTTGTGATAATCCATTAATATTGGAAATATGATACTGGCTAATCTCTTGTCTAGCTTGTTCACTATATCCATAATGAGCATATATAGCCTCATTTTCCATCACATAATCCAAATAATAAGGCCGCGCACTCCGCACCGGTCCAATGCGCTGTGTTTGTTGATTAGTAAATAACGCCATGTAACGAGTAATCCCGCCTTCAACCACCATCTCATAAACCAAAAACGCATCTTGAAGACCAGATTGTAAAGGACGTGCCACCGAAATATTATTAATCATAACTGCAAAAACCGGTTGAGGATTTTCTACATCGACAATTTTCACCTTTGGTTCTTCCATCACCGGAAGATGTTCTTCTTCCTCATGCTTAGGTAGTGCCGGACTTCGAACAAAGAAAAAATATCCAGTGACACCCAAAAGGGTAAAAAACAAAACGAGACCCAAAACTAAAACGACACGTTTCCAAGTATCTGTCTTTTGTTCCACCATACAACCACCTATTCTAGAAAATTATATCACAAAAAACACAATCTGACAAAAACCGAGCAATTCCATTTAAAACTGCCGTCTGGCTTCCCGTTCCAAATCTCTTTTTCGAATACTTTCTCGTTTATCAAATAATTTTTTTCCTTTGCAGACGCCAATTTTAATTTTGACATGCTGTTTGACAAAATAACAAGATAAAGGAACTAATGTCACCCCATTTTGCAAAACTTTTTCCCGTAACTTTTTGATTTCAGATTTATGAAGCAGTAATTTTCTAGTTCTTCGTTCTTCATGATTAAATTGATTTCCTTCGGTATAAGGAGCAATATATAAATTAAGTACAACGGCTTCTCCATGACGAATTAAAACATAGCTATCCTTTAAATCGACCGAACCCTTTCGCACGCTTTTAATTTCGGTTCCCTGAAGAACAATCCCTGCTTCTACCTCCTCAAGAACTTGATAATCAAAATAAGCTTTTTTATTTTTTATTTCCATAACATCCCCTACTCATCAACCATTTTTACAAGTTCAAAATCGATCATGGAAGACTCTTTACTTGCCCCAATACATTTGACTCGTACAGCATCTCCGATACGATAAGTTTTCTTACTATTTTTGCCAATCAATGCCAAACTTTCAGGAATATATTCATAAAAATCTCCCTTTAAAGTATTCACATGTACCAATCCTTCAATTAAATTCGGAAGTTCGACAAAAAAGCCAAAATTGGTTACCGTATTAATTATTCCTTCATATTCCTCGCCAATATGATTTTCCATATATTCGGCCATTTTCATCTCTTCCACATCGCGTTCCGCTTGATCTGCCGCCCGTTCTCGTTCACTCGAATGAAGCGCAACCTCAACCAAACTTTGTTCCAAATAGGAAATGGTACTCATGGAAAAATCTTTTTCCACCAAATACTTTTTCAAAAGTCGATGAACCGTTAAATCCGGAAATCTTCGAATCGGACTCGTAAAATGCGTATAAGCGCGCGAAGCAAGACCAAAATGTCCAATATTTTCACTGCTATACTCCGCTTTTTTCATACTTCGTAAAAGCAATTTCGATAAAATCGTAAACTCTGGCTTTTCATCCAATTCATCCAATAATTGTTGCATCGATTTCGGAGTCAAATCAATCGTTCTAGTTTGCAAATTATATCCTAAAATTTTAACCAAATTCACAAAATCATCAATTTTTTCACTATTTGGTTTCCCATGTACCCGATAAATAAAAGGCAATTCCATATTATAAATATGACTCGCAACCGTTTCATTTGCAACAATCATAAAAGACTCAATTAACTTTTCACCATCTTCTCGTTCATCCATGACAACATCGATGCATTTTCCAAACTCATCTTGAACAATCCGCGGTTCATCTAAATCAAAATTAATATATCCTCGCTGTATACTTCTCTTTTGCAAAATATGAGCAAGTTCATTCATCAAACGTAAAGAATCAACATAGTCTTCATATCCCTTTTCCACTTGATTTCGCATCAAAATGTCATTCACTGCTTCGTAAGTCATTTTCTTACGACTGCGAATATAACTAGGTACAATTTCATAAGAAACCACTTCACCAACCGCATTAATTTTCATAACACAAGACATAGTAAGACGTAAACTACCCTCATTTAAAGAACAAATTCCATTGGAAAGTTTATGAGGAAGCATAGGAATCACCGTATCTGCCAAATAAGAAGAAGTTCCTCTTTCATAAGCAGCATCACCAAGAGCGGTGTTTTCTTTTACATAATGAGAAACATCGGCAATATGAACCCCTAAAACATAAAGTTCTCCTTCTTTAGAGATCCCAATGGCATCGTCAATATCTTTGGTATGAGATCCATCAATGGTAAAAATCTCTTCATTCGTAAAATCAACTCGACCCTGTAAATCATTTTCATTCACTTCAACCGGTATGGACTCCAGTTCTTCTTCGACTAACTTTCCAAAATCCGGATCAATTTGATACTTATAAGCAATGCTAAGAATATCAACCCCAGGATCATCCTTATGTCCAAGAATTTTGACAACATCGCCCAAATAACTCTTTTTTCCAAGTTCTTTTCCTAAATGAACTAAAACTTTATGTCCTTCTACACAATTTTGGATCGTCTCTCGACTTAAAAGAACCGTAATATCTTTTTTTTCATCATCGAGTTTTAATTGAAATTTACCTTGAATGGAAATGACTTCTCCCACAACATCTCGCAAATCACGTTGAATCACACGCAGAATTTTTCCTTCTCTTTTCACGCCAGTTCTGGTAATCTCTGCCAAAACCACATCATCATGAGTTGCATTTCCAATCATATCTGCCGGAATATATAAATCATCTTCCCGTTCCAAAATTACAAATCCATATCCTTTTTTATTTAAAGAAAGTTTGCCAATTCTCAAACTAGGACAATTTTTTAACAAAATATATTTCTCTTTTTTCGTTTTAAAAACAACGTACTCCTGAACTAATTGTTCCAAACACTCACAAACCAAGCGATAATCTTCTGCACTTTTTAACGAAAGCAAATCATTAATTTCCATCGCTTCTTTGGCTTCATGTACGTTTTCAAGTACTTCTAATATCTTTTCTTTCATTCTATTCACTCCTGAAATTCACATGTTTTCTCCTTATCTGGATAAGAGATATGAACATGCAACTCCTCATTTCCAATGATATCTCCCGTCCAAGGATCTTCCACATCTTCATCCAAAAGTCCACGTTCAATTAAAGTTTTAACAGCCACATCACATCCACTTGTACGACAAGTACTTTTTAACTGTTTAATTTCATTATCTGATAAATCAATGTATGTACAAGCAGCATTCTCCAATTGTTTGCGAAAATCTTGATAAGTTGCTTCTTCCTGATTACTATACAAAGCCGTGATGTTATTCACAATAATGACTCCCATGAGAACCATCAGTCCAATAGTCGTCACCAACTCAATTAAAGTAAAACCTTTCTTATCCATCCATTCTCACCATATATGTATTATATCCTCTTTCTGAAAAAAACAAAAGAATTTAGAGAATATTTGACGATTTTTCTTCAAATTTTGCCTTTGAAAATCAAAGATTTTTAAAAATATTCAAAAAAAGTTTACTATTAGAAAAAAGAAAAAGTTTGAAAAAAAACATAAATTCAAAAACTGAAAAAGAGATGACAATCAAAACGTCAAACGTCTGTATATCCTAGAAAACAAACAGGAAAAAAGGAAAGATTTGCACCAATCCTTATAAACACTTAAAACGTGATATTTTTTTATCAATTTTTTATAAAACTTTAAACAGTTAAAAAATCAAAAAAATATTTTTTTGATAAAAAAAACATTGCTATTAGAAAGAACCTTTGATATGATGTATCTAGCTTTTAAATAGGTGAGAGTATGAGTGGGGAAATACAAGAAAAAATCATAAATGATTTAATCGTCGTCAAAAGAAGTGGTCAACGGGTCGAATTTAACAACAACAAAATTGCCCTTGCAATAAAAAATGCCTTTGACCAAGTAAGACAAGAAGATACTGAAAAAGACATTAATAAAGTTTACGAAGAAGTTTTAAAATACATCACGAATAATTACGTAGATCGAAAAACCATTAATGTCGAAGACATTCAAGATATTATCGAAACCAAATTAAAAGAAAAAAAATATGAAGATGTGTACTTTGCTTTTCGCGATTATCGCATCCGCAGAGCAGCATCCAGAAAAGCATTCGGCGTAAAACAACAGCACAAATTTTCCAAAGCAATCGAAAGAATTATCAATAGTACCAAAGAAACATTTAATGATAAACCAAACGAAATTCTTCTCGATTTTGGTAAAACCATTGCTGCCGAATACACCAAAACATATGTCTTAGATAACAAATCCGTAAGAGCACATGAAGAAGGAAGTATCTACATCCACAACTTAGATTATTTCAATTTAGGAAAACTCTCCTCTACCCATCTCATATGGAATCATTTAATCAACCAAGACTTCCCAACCAATTTCATTGTAGAAGCACTAAATGCCAAAAATGAAATTGATGGAGAAATTGCCATCGATGGACTCGATCAATTACTAGAACCTTTAGTAAGACAAAGATTTAAAAGCGAATTTAAAAAGATTTTGCAACAGTATTTATCCGTTGCCGGATACTTAGAATATATCAACATGAAAAAAATATGTGAGATTTTAGAAAAAGAAACAAGCATCAATTTTGATACCGAAATATTTGAATCTCTCATCTACAACAAACGAGTGAAAGATATATTTGAACAATCCTATAACGATAGTATGCAATATCTATTAAGGGGATTAGAAAGTGATATCCAAAAAATTGTAACATCATTAGATTTAAATTATAAAGAAAATCCAAAATACGTGATATCACTCGGATCAAATGATAATTTTGAAGGATTAATCATCAATAACTGCTATCTCAAAGTCATTGAAAATTTAAAAAGTTTAAAAAACGTTACCACCATTTTTCAAATCAAAAAAGATAGTAACATCGAATTATTAAACAAAATAAGTGAGCTCATCATCGATGAAAAAAATATTGCTCTTTCTTTTATTGATAATTCCTACAATCGTCAAGAAGAAACACACGCCGAATATTTCAGTAATGGAAGAAGAATTTTTGAAAATCAAATTTATGATGATAAAAATTCCAAAGGAAGAATGCTTGTATCTTCAGTGACAATCAACATGGGACGTCTGGGACTAAAATATAAAAATCACAATCGAAAAGAATTTTGGGAAGAGCTAAATGATATACTCGATCTTTCCAAAAATGCCCTCGTATCCATTTTTGAAACCATTGGTGATAAAAACCGAGATAATTATCAAATTATTTTTAATCACAACATCTTAGATGACGACAAATTAGAAGAAGGTCAAAAAATTCGAAAAGTAATCAAAAAAGGTGCTTTAAGTATTGAAATGGCTGGATTATATGAATGTGCAACTTGCCTAGAAGAACAAGAAGAAAATCGAAAACAACTCATCTATCAAATTTTAGAATTTGTCGATGAAAAAAAAGAAAAATACATCGCCGAATCCAATCTAAACTTCATTGTCAGTGAAACAGAAAAATATCGGCCCCTAAAAAAATTAATGGAACTCGATAAAGCCATCTATGGCATTCAAAAAGGAGTTACAGATAAAAACACCTATGGAAGAATGGACGCCATGTTAACAACCAAAACAGATATTTATGAATTCTTAAAATACATTGGAAAATGTCAAAAAAAACTATCGGGTGGATGTCTCACAGAAATCCATATTTCGAAAAACACCAGTACCAAAAAAATTATCGAATACATCAATACAGCACTTGATTGTGATGTTGGTTTTTTAAAACTAACCGTTAGAAAGTAGGAAAAAGATGAAAATAAGTGGAATGCAAAAAGTAACATTACTAGATTATCCCGGAAAAGTTGCTTGTCTTTTATTCACACAAGGTTGCAATTTCCGTTGTCCATTTTGTCATAACCGTGATTTACTGGAATCGGAAAATCAACATCCAATTGACACCGAAGAAGTTTTCGAGTATTTACAAAAAAGAAAAGGCGTTTTAGATGGAGTGGTCATCACAGGTGGAGAACCACTTCTCCAAACGGACTTAGAATCATTCATGAAAAAAATCAAAGAAATGGGTTATTCCATCAAATTAGATACCAATGGCAGCAATCCCAAAAAACTAAAAAAATTACTCGATCAAAAACTAATTGATTATGTAGCAATGGATATTAAAAACGATTTTCGAAATTACGACAAAACATCTGGAGTCAATTGCATCAACATTGAAAATATTAAAGAAAGTATTAAAATCATTGAAAATGCCAATATTGAATATGAATTTCGAACCACCATTGTAAAACAACTTCATAACTTAGAACAATTACAAAAAATAAGTAACTACTTAGGACCAAAAGTAAAATATTACATTCAAAATTATCGAGACTGTAATAGTGTACTCACAAAAGGACTTTTAGGATTCAGTGATGAAGAACTAAAAGAAATTCAAAATCATTTAAATAGGAATTACCCTAACGTAACAGTTAGAGGATTATAAAAAGGAGAGGTTAAAATGTACAAAGTAAGAAAAAGAGAAGGAAAAATCGTTCCATTTGAAATGGAAAAAATTACAAATGCTATGAAAAAAGCATTTGAAGCTGAAAACAAAAAGATAGACCAAGACGTCATCGACTTCTTGGCACTAAAAGTAACCGCTGACTTTGAAAGCAAAGTTGTTGATAATATCATCGATGTCGAAGCCATTCAAGATAGCGTAGAAAGAGTTTTAATCAAAGCAGACTATGCTGAAGTAGCCAAATCATATATTCTATATCGTAGCTTGCATAACAAAATGCGTAACATGAAATCAACGGTATTAGATTATAAACAAGTCATTGATAGTTATATTAATGTATCCGACTGGCGCGTCAAAGAAAACTCAACCGTCACTTATTCGGTCGGAGGATTAATATTAAGTAACTCTGGAGCCATTACTGCAAACTACTGGTTAAGCGAAGTATATGATGAAGAAATTGCCAATGCTCATCGCAATTGTGACATCCACTTACACGATTTATCAATGCTTACAGGTTACTGTGCTGGTTGGAGCTTAAAACAATTAATTCAAGAAGGATTAGGTGGAATTCCCGGTAAAATCACCTCTTCCCCTGCAAAACACTTATCAACACTATGTAATCAGATGGTTAACTTCCTAGGAATTATGCAAAATGAATGGGCTGGAGCACAAGCATTCTCCTCATTTGATACATACTTAGCACCATTCGTAAAAATCGATAATCTAACCTATGATCAAACCAAACAATGCATTCAATCTTTCATCTACGGAGTCAACACTCCAAGTAGATGGGGTACACAAGCACCATTTACCAACATCACTCTTGACTGGGTTGTTCCAAATGACTTAGCAGAATTAAACTGCATCATCGGCGGAAAAGAAATGGACTTTAAATATAAAGACTGTAAAAAAGAAATGGATATGATCAATAAAGCTTTCATCGAAATCATGATTGAAGGAGATGCCAATGGTCGTGGATTCCAATATCCAATCCCAACTTATTCCATTACCAAAGACTTCGATTGGTCAGAAACCGAAAACAATAAATTGTTATTCGAAATGACAGCAAAATATGGAACTCCTTACTTTTCAAATTACATCAACAGTGACATGGAACCAAGTGATGTTCGAAGCATGTGCTGCCGCTTAAGACTTGACTTAAGAGAATTAAGAAAAAAATCTGGAGGATTCTTCGGAAGTGGAGAATCAACAGGATCTGTTGGTGTGGTAACCATTAACATGCCAAGACTTGCTTACTTATCAAAAGATGAAAAAGACTTCTATGCAAGACTTGAAAAAATGATGAATCTATCTGCAAGAAGCTTAAAAATCAAACGAAATGTCATTACCAAATTATTAAATGAAGGTTTATATCCTTACACAAAAAGATATTTAGGAACCTTTAACAATCACTTCTCTACCATCGGACTCGTTGGTATGAACGAAGCTTGCTTAAATGCAAAATGGTTAAAAAAAGACTTAACCAATGAAGAAGCTCAACAATTTACCAAAGATGTTCTCAACTTCATGAGAGAAAAATTATCAGATTATCAAGAAGAATATGGCGACCTTTACAATTTGGAAGCAACTCCTGCCGAATCAACCACTTACCGCTTTGCAAAAAAAGACAAAGCTTTATATCCAGACATTATTACAGCTGCTAAAGAAGGAGAAACTCC
>CANQAU010000039.1 GCA_947588935.1 uncultured Bacilli bacterium | reverse complement strand
CCAAAAGGAAAAATAAGAGTAATTGTTACTCTTTTTTTATACTGACAATGAGAATAGAATATGAAATAGAGAAAGATTTTATAGCGAATGGAAAATAAATCGAAAAATAAAAAAGCAGTCCAATTAATTTAAGACTGCATTTTTAATATTATCAATAAAATCGGCCATAATCGTCATGTAATTATCATGATTAGAACGATTTTCATCTGTTAAAGTCATCATCGTATGCACAGGAACCAAATTAGCACCACTGCTCTTTAAACTTTCAACCAGTTCATTCGAAGCATCAAAATCGGCCACAAATAAATATTTATAAGTACCACTTGCAAAATCTTTTTTTAAAATATTAAAACTATTTTCAGAAGAATTATCTTCCAAAGAAACAACTTGAAATCCATATAACTCTAAAAATTTTAAATGATTAGAAGAAACGACGAGTAGATTGGTTCCATTTGCTTTTGCTGTTTTTGCAACACTGCGCAAATCTGCATCCTGCAAAGAAAGGGTTTCTTTCAAATCTTGATATTTTTCTTCAATTTCTTCATTGACTAATTTACTGCCAATAAAAGTTTTTAAATTATTTTTAATATTAGAAACAAGCATTAAAGCATTGTTAGGACTAAGCCAAAGTTCTTCAACCGAATACTTATATTTTAATCCGTAAGCAACATCAATAATTTGCATTTTTCGATTATTGTTTGTAAAATCCTTCGCAATTTGTTTTTCATCAGTAAGACCATTATAAATAAATACATCACCATTACTATAAGATTTTTTTTGCTTATCAGTAAGAGAATAATGCAAAACATCTGCACCATCTGGGTAAATACTAGTAATAACAGAATGATTTCCATATAATGCCTCAGCAAAATAACTAAATGGATATACTGTCGTATAAATCGTCGCATGATCGAGATTATTTCGTTCCAAACACCCTGAAGTAACAAAGATAATGAGAGCAAGAATGCCACCAAATATCGTTTTTTTCAAAATTTTTCCTCCTTTTTTGGAACAGGATCATAACCATAAGTTCCATGTGGTCTACAGTTTAAAATTCTCCGAAATCCAAGTTTCATTCCATCCCATGCTCCATATTCCGTAATTGCTTCAATCATATAGTTTGAACAAGTCGGAGTATGTCGGCAAAACTGATGAGATGAAAAAGGTATGATTTGATAAATGCGGATAAAAAAAATGAGAACACGACTCATGAAATCACCCAATAACATTTTACAACTTATTCATGAGCTTGTAAAATATCTTTTGCTTAATAAGTACTTTTTTTGTATAATAAAATACAGAAAGTGATTGATTTTATGGACATTCTAAAGAAATTTCATATAACAATAAAAAATCAAGAATTACTCCAAGCAGCCTTCACACATAGTTCTTATTCCAACGAGCATCATTGCAAGAATTATGAACGTCTAGAATTTCTTGGCGATGCGGTATTAGAATTAGTAATCAGCGATTATTTATATAAAAATACGCAATACCAAGAAGGGGATATGAGCAAAATAAGAGCATCTTTTGTCTGCGAAAAAGCGCTTGCAACCTATGCCAAAGATTTAAACATTCCCACAGAAATCCGTGTTGGGCACGGACAAATGGGGAAAATCAACGATACAATTATAGCAGACGTCTTAGAAGCTTTTTTAGGAGCTGTTTATTTAGATCAAGGATTTCAAAAAGCCAAAGAAATCATCGATGAGATCATAATTCCTTACATTGAACAAGGATATCAATTCCTAACCGATTATAAATCTACATTACAAGAAATGGTTCAGACGGATAAAAAATCACTGGAATACGTTTTAGTAAAAGAAACAGGCCCCGCTCACGATCGACAGTTTGAAGTAGAAGTAAAGATTGATGGAATGGTATATGGAAAAGGAACCGGAAAAAATAAAAAAGAAGCTGAACAAAACGCCGCTTTTGATGCCATCCACAAAAGTGCGAGGTAAAAGATGAGACTAAAAAATATCAAAGCTTACGGATTTAAATCTTTTGCCGATAAAATAGAAATTGAAATCAAAAGCAACATCACCGCCATTGTAGGACCAAACGGTTCTGGAAAAAGTAATATTGTCGATGCAGTCAGATGGGTATTAGGTAGTCAATCGGTCAAATCACTTCGAGCTACATCTTCGATGACCGATTGCATATTTAAAGGAAGTAAAACCAGAGAGCCTCTAAAACGCGCCGAAGTAACATTAACATTTGAGAATAATGATCATGGACTGAATACGGATTTAAATGAAGTGGAAGTAAAAAGAGTACTATATCATACTGGAGAAAACGAGTATTTCATTAATAACAATCGAGTAAGACTAAAAGACATTACCGATTTGTTTTTAGATACGGGAGTAGGAATTGACTCCTTTAATATAATTAGTCAAGGCCATATTGAAACCGTCATAAATAGCAAGCCAGAAGAAAGAAGAACCATTTTTGAAGAAGCCGCCGGCGTATTAAAATACAAAAAAAGAAAAGAAGAAACTTTAAAAAAATTAGAAAAAACAAAAGATAATTTGGAAAAAGTGGGATTAATCATCAATGAATTAGAAACAACATTATTACCGCTCCAAGAACAAAGTCAGCTTGCCAAGAAGTATCTAGAATATAAAAAAAATCTCGAAGAATTAGAAATTGCCTTTATAGCATGTGATATTAAATCCAAAAATCAAGAATATCAAACATTGAAATCAGAAATCAAAGAATTGGAAAACCAAGTTTTAGAACTGTCAACTCATACAAACCAGGAAAATGCAAAACAAGAATTTTTACGTTTGGAAAATTTAAAATTAGAAGAAGAAATTTCCAAAAAAACAGCAACAGTGTTAAAAAACACAGAAATGTTAAGTAATAAAATCAGCGAAAAAGAAATCACCCTAGAACGCCAAAAATATACCATTGATAAAGAAAAAGTAGAACAAGGTATTTATAAGTTAAAAGAAGAAGAACTCGAATTAGAAAAAAGTGAATCTGTAGTCCAAGAAGAAATAAGATTATTAGATACAACTTTAAGTGAAAAAGAAAAGATATTGCGTGAAAAAGAAGAAGAAATATCTCTCCAAAAAGTGAAAGTCATGAATTTGGAAAAAAAGAAAAATGAAACCATCACATCTCTACTAGCAACGCAAAATCAGATGGAAATTGTAGATAATAATATAAAAAATGATGCAAAAGTTCCATATGCAGTCAAAAACATTTTAAACAATCCCCGTTTAGAGGGAATTCATGGGACCATTGGAAAATTAATCGAGGTAAAACCAAACTATCTGGAAGCGATTGATACCGCACTGGGAGTAAGTTCAAATTTTTTAGTGGTAGAAAATGAACAGAGTGCCAAAAAATCCATTGAATATTTAAAAGAAAATCATTTAGGAAGAGCAACTTTTTTTCCGCGAAACATCATTCAAAGTAGAAAAATAGAAAAAACCATTTTAGAGAAAATTCAAACTGAAAAAGGGTATATCGATATTGCATCCAATTTAGTTCAATACGATTTAAAATATCAAAATGTCATTGAAAATCAACTTGGAAATATCATCGTCGTCGATAACATGGATACGATGACGAAATTGGCAAAGAAAATGGCTTATAAATATCGAATTGTGACGCTTTCTGGAGAAATTCAACACGCTGGAGGATCAATGAGTGGTGGAGCGGTAAATAAGTCAAATAGCAATTTAAAAGATAAACTAGAGTTAGAATCTCTGCAAACGAAAATCCGCAACCTAGAGCAAGAGAAAGAAATGCTCATGAAAGAATATCAAAAAAAGGAACAAGAACTTCAAGATTCTTATGAAAATCGTCTAGCAATAGAAAAAGAAATCGTTTTAATGAAAGAAGAGAAAAATCGAAAAGAAGAAAGATATCAAACCATTCAAAAAGAACATGAAGAAAAGAAAAAAGAATTAGAAGGAACAATCAATTTAGCAGAAAACACATTAGACAAACAACTTCTTCAGATTTTAGAAGAAATAAAAAAACTCGAGCAAGAAAATGCCTTGATCAAAAAAGAGTTACAAGCACTCAAAGATCAAAAAGAAGACATTCAAAGACAAATGGCTGAAATCGAGAAAAATTATAAAGAAAAAACCAGTCAGCAAAATCAATTTTCACAATCTTTAAAAGACAAAGAAATTCGTCTTGGAAAACTCGATATTCAACTGGACAATTTATTAGTGACTTTAAGTGAAGACTATAATTTAACCTATGAAAAAGCAATTGCAACGTATCCTTTGGAAATGGATTTTCAAATTGCCAAAGATACTGTCCAAAAATTAAAAAAATCTATATCTGAATTAGGGATAGTAAACTTAGGAAGTATTGAAGAATATGAACGAATTCATACAAGATATGCCTTTTTAACAGAACAAAAAAATGATTTAGAAAAGAGCAGTATGGATTTAACGACCATCATCGAGGAAATGGATCAGATTATGGAAAGTAAATTTTCACAAACCTTTCAGCAGATTCAAACAGAATTTCAAAAAGTTTTTCAAAAACTCTTTAAAGGCGGAATGGGCATGTTAAAATTAACGGATCCAGATCATCTATTGACGACAGGTATTGAAATAATCGCAGAACCACCTGGTAAAAAATTAAACAACATTGGCTTATTAAGTGGGGGAGAGAAAACTCTTACGGCCATTGCTTTACTATTTTCCATATTGAATGTTCGACCAGTACCATTTTGTATTTTAGATGAAGTAGAAGCATCCTTAGATGAAGCAAATGTAGATACCTTTGGAGCCTATTTACTGGAGAAAAAGACATCGAGCGAATTCATCTTAATTACCCATAAAAAAAGAACCATGGAATACGCCGATACTTTATACGGAATCACCATGCAAGAATCTGGAGTAAGCAAAATTGTCAGTGTCAAATTAGAAGATAAATAAATGTTATAAACGAAAAATGAGAGATTAAATTTCTCTCATTTTTTCCGCATTTTTATATGGATTTTTTGGATCAATTCGTTCCGTAAATAAAATTCCATTTAAGTGATCAATCTCATGTTGAAAAGCAATAGAAATGTCTTCTCGAACACGAATTTCATAAAAGTGACCATCCTCATCTTGTGCTTCAACAGTCATTCGTGCATATCTTGGAACAATGCCTTCTACTTCGCGATTGATACTTAAACAGCCTTCGCCTTCGCCCACATAAATCAGTTCCTCGCTAAAACTTTTAATTTTAGGATTAATCACCACATAATTTTTAAATTGACCTTTCTCTGTTTCCTCCACAATAACAAAAATACGTTTTAACACTCCAAGTTGCACTGCCGATAATCCCATACCAGCGCGTAAATCATATTTTTCTCGTTCTTCGTCAATCTGACTCATTTTTAAATACAAAAGCATGTCTTGAATCATTTTTTTATCTTGCGTGGAAAGTGGAAACGAAACTTCTTGACTAACTTTATGCAAACGTTTATCTTTTTCATCTAAAATCACAATATTTGGTAATTTCATCGCATCACCCCTTAAGTACTACGCACTATTTTAACATAATTTTCGAAAAATGGAAGAAAAAAGAAGGAAAATAAGCTATAATACAAAAGGAAGTGATGTTATGAAAATAACCAAAGATATCCAAATTGCAAATGCCATTACCCATGCTGGAACTTTTCATGCAGACGATGTATTTTCAACGGTTTTATTAAATGAATTAATGGAAATAACGCTATGCCGTGTCAATGAAATACCAAGTAATCTTGATCTTCATAAAAAAATTGTCTACGACATCGGCGGTGGAAAATTTGATCATCACATGGCAAATGCAAGGAAAAGAGACAATCAAATCAAGTATTGCTCTTTTGGTTTATTATTTGAAATCTATGGAAAAGAATTGTTTCAAAAATACCAAGCTCCCAATATTGAAGAATGTTATCAAACGTTTATCAAAGATTATGTCATGCAAATTGATGCCATGGATAATGGAATCATTCCTCCATCTCCAACGGATTATCAAATTACACCATTATCAAAAGTAATTGAACTTTTTAATAATACTTGGTTAGAAGAAAAAGAAAGCGATGAAGCCTTTTTAGAGGGAGTCAAAATAGCCCAAATTTTATTAAAACGGTTTATTCGTCTAACAATCGATAAATGCCTTGCCAAAGACAAAGTAGAACAAAGGATTGAAAACAGTCAAGAGCGGATTCTTTTATTAGATGTGAATTTACCCTTTATGGAATGGGTAATCCAAAGTAAAAATCCTAAAGCGAAAGAACTTTTATTTGCCATTTTCCCATCCAAAAGGGGCGGATATACCATTCAAGCAATTAATAAAACCCTTGGAAATATTGAAAATCGTCTTGATTTTCCAAAAGAATGGCGCGGTCAAACAAAAGAACAATTGCAACATCAAACTGGGATTCCAACCTTTCAATTTTGCCATGCCAACGGATTTTTATGTGCTTGTCAAACAGTAGAAGATGCCATCAAAATTGCCAAGTTAGCCATCCAAAAACAATAATATAGAGTAATCCTTGCATTTTCTTTAGTTTTCTGTTAAGATAGAAAACTAAAAAAAGGGGAATAATTATGGAAGTAGTAAATATTTCAAAAAGAAAATATGCCTCACTGCAACCTTTAGTCCTACCAAAAAACGTTTCCAATACAGAAGCACAAATGTATATTTTACCAGCAAAAAATAAATGGCGCAGAAGCGAATTTGTTTTAAAAAGATTATATCAAGACACAGGAGAAGTCTTTGGTAATAAATTATATACTGTCAGTACTTTACTAGATTTAAAGAGTCAAATTGCCATCGATGAATTGGTCATGCCATCTTCCATCGCCGCATTAAATAACGAGTTAATCGGATTTACGATGCCTTTTATACCCAGCATGAATTTGCAAGTCGTCCTCACTTCACCGGAGTTTTCAATAGAACAAAAAGTTGGATATTTAAAAGAAGTTGGGCAAATCCTAGAAAAAATGAAACAAGTAAGAGCACATACAGAGATTACCAATTTCTATTTAAATGATATCCATGAAAATAATTTTATTTTAAATCTAGAAACAGGGCATATCAATGCAGTGGACTTAGATAGTTCTAAAATTCGTAACAATTTAGCCAGTGCCGCAAGATACTTGACACCACTAAGTAAAATTGCGGAAGTAGGAAAATACATCAAAGAAGAAAATGCCATTGGCGGTTGTTATAAAATTGATGAAAATACAGAATTATACTGTTATATTATGATAATTTTAAAATGTTTTTATCGAGAAGCCATTCAACGTGTAAGTATCGAAGAATATTTTATTTACTTAGATTATTTAACTAAAATTGGCGTACCAAGAAAAATAGTAGATATCTTCTCTTATGTATATACGGGACATAACAACGAAAATCCTTACGAAGAACTCGAAGAATTAATTCCCTTTTATGGAAAGATGAATCATTACACCTACGAAGCCAATCGAAAAAGAATGAAATAAAAAATCAAAGAAAGTGTAGCAAAGAGCACCTCTTTGATTTTTTTATCATTTTGAAAAGAGAACTAGTTGTTGTTTGCGTTTCCACCAAAACTCCAACCAGCGCCAATGATAATCACGAGTAAGATAAATAAAACAATCCAAATAGCAGCACCTATTCCATTACCACTTGTATATCCAGCATATCCAGCATTGCAACAGGGTTGTTGGTATCCAACGCCGCCACCGTAGTATCCATTATTTCCATAATAATACATATATTTTACCTCCTTTATGTATCTAATATAGTGTATTAAAATCCTTCGTTTTGGTGTGGGAAAAATCAACTTTTTTAGAAGTTCCAATTTAAAATGACTTATGATAAAATAAAAATAGGTGAGAATATGAAGAATAACATCAGTAAAATGGATAAACCACTACTTCTATTAGTTATTTTATATTCAATTCTAGGGCTAATCATGATTTTAAGTGCCTCAAGCGTTTCCGCTGTTTTACGTTATGATGTTCCATCTTCTCATTTTTTTATTCGCCAATTAATATTTATCATCGTAAGTTTCCTCATCGGTTTTGGGTTTATAATTCATTTTCCAACCAGTAAATATAAAATAATCACCCCCATATTAGTCATTGGCATCATCGCTGCTCTCGTAGGTCTTTTTATATATGGAAAAATTGTCAATTCTGCACAAAGTTGGTATGATTTAGGTTTTTTTAGTTTACAACCAGCAGAGTTTGCTAAATCGATTATTATTGTTTACATGGCTGTTTTTTATAATAATAGTCTCAAAAAAAAGAAGAGTTTATATTATAATTTAATCCCTGTAGCCATTTCAATCTTGATTTTTGTTTTAGTTGCCATGCAACCAGATCTAGGAGGAGCCGTAATTATTGCGGGCATTGCTTTTTTTCTATTTCAAATTATTCCCATCAATAAAGAAGGAAAAATGAAGTTGATTAAAGTAGGTGGAATCGCTATCATTATTGCTGGAGTAGCACTCTTATATAGCGGCAAAGACGTATTAAATGCGATGCAAATGAGTAGACTAGAATTTCGAAACCCATGTACCCGATATCAAGAAGATACAGGATACCAAGTATGTAATGGTTTCATCGCCATTCACAATGGCGGATGGTTTGGCAAAGGACTAGGAAATTCTTCTCAAAAATATTTATATTTACCAGAAGCACATACCGATTTTATTTTTCCAATATTAGTAGAAGAACTCGGACTAGTAACTGGAATTTTTGTCTTACTAGGATATGGAATCATGCTCTATCGAATTTTAAAAATTGCGAAAAAAGCCGACAATCCTCGAGGATCTATTTTAGCGTATGGAACATTTTTATTAATTTTATTTCATCTTTTAGTAAACTTCATGGGCATTCTCGCTTTAATTCCCCTAACCGGTGTACCAGTACCTTTCTTAAGTTATGGAGGGTCTTTTACGATTAATGTTATCATCATGACTTTTGTCGTACAAAGAGTATGTATTGAGACTAAAACCAACCAAACAAAAAGAGAAATTGCCGCTTTAGGTAAAAAATAAAAAGGAAATCACCTATTTACCTTGAATAATAATAATGAGGAGGTAAATAGAATGAATATAACAGAATGGTTTGACCATCATAAAACATTATTAATTGTCTGTGGAATTTTATTACTCGGATTCATTGCAGGAATTTTGGCACTAACGAACGAAGAAGTCTATGCCGATGCTAGAATGGAAGTAGAAGAGCCACTTGAAAGTGAAGAAGTACAAGATACCGAAGAAATAAAACCATCAGAACAAGAAGAAAAGAAAGTCATTGTCATCGATATTAAAGGAGCAGTGGAAAATCCCGGAGTCTATACGGTCGAAGACACATTAAGAATCCACGATATCATCTCACTAGCGGGTGGATTAAAGCAAAATGCCGATACCAGAAATATAAATTTAAGTAAAAAAGTACAAGATGAAATGGTCATTTATATTTATACAACAGAAGAATTAAAAGAAAAAATGTCCTGCACGATTGAAAACGAATTCGACGGAGAAATATCATCCGAAATAAACCAAAAAGAAAGCGTTATTACAAAGGCAACAGAAACAAAGAAAAAAGTCAATATTAATACCGCAACCGAAGAAGAACTCATTACGCTTCCAGGCATTGGATCTTCTTTGGCACAAAAAATCATCGAATATCGTACCAAAATCAAATTTCAGACCATTGAAGATATCAAAAATGTATCAGGAATTAAAGATAGTCTTTTTGAGAAAATTAAAGAAAATATTACAATCTAAATATTTTTGGGGATTGCTCATTTTCTGTGCCGTTTTTTCATTTGTTAGAGTCAATTTCAAAAAAGAAGAAGCAAAATCAAAGGTTTATGTTGGTAAAATTGTCTCTTATCAAAAACAAGAACAATCATCGACGTGGATATTAAAAAGCAAAAAAGAAAAAATCAAAATAGTTTGTAATTGCCAAGAAAGAAAAATCAAAGAAGGACAAATAATCCAAGTAAGAGGAACCGTGGAACAAGGAGCAAAAAATACCATTCCCAATACGTTTTCTTACTACCAATATTTAAAAAACGAAGAAATCATCGGCCAGATGACAACCGAAGATATTCGCATATTAAAAGAACCATCTTTTTTCGATCAGATCAAAGGATATCTTCGAACGTTTTTAGATACAAAAGAAAATAGCACGTATTTAAAAAGAATTCTATTAGGAGTAAAAGAAAACGAAAATCAAACAATCGAAACGGTTGATCAAAAAAATGGAATTAGTCATCTTTTTGCCA
>CANQAU010000038.1 GCA_947588935.1 uncultured Bacilli bacterium | reverse complement strand
TGTTCCATCTTTGTTTACTTTAATCAAAGCATATAATGTTTTATTAAAGTACATGTAATTATCACTGATATAAGTTAATTTTGGATTTTCATTTAAGTATTTTTTGACGATTTGATCTTTTTTCTGATCATATTCCTTGGGTAGATTTTTTAATATTTCTTCCACTTGTTTTTTGATATCACTTGTCACATATGTAATTTTGGTTACACGTACAGGCCACTTTCCAGTTGGTTCATCGTATGCAATATCACTTTCATAATTTAGTGTATATTGTGTTTCAATTCCATTGATTACTAGATAATATGTTTGATTTCTTTTTTGATATAAAGTAAAATCAAACTCGGAATCTACATTTTCTTTTAGAAACTTTTCGACTTGTTCTTCGACGGATTTTCCATCGGTTTTGAAATCATCGGGAACCAGATACTCTGTTTGAATCAATTTTTCATCTTGCAAAGATTTATCGGGTTTCATCCATAATGGTCCAATTTGCCATTCTTGAAAGGCGGTTGGTATGATACGATATCCTAAGCAATCAAAGACTTTAATATCCTCGACGGTTTTGGATAAGCAGAAAGCTGGAAAGGTTTGGAAGGTTGGATTGGATTTGCTGATGATAAAATTATACAAAAAGATGAGTACCCATAATACAAATATGAGCACAAGATCTTTAAATATCCTTGTTTTTCGGGTTTGTTTTTTTCTTTCCATATTGAGTCCTTTTTCTATACTGAAGTGGGAACCTTGGATGCTTGTTATTTTCTATATCGTATAATATCTTTTGGTTTACTTCAATATGTTTTTTTAAAATTTATCAAGATATAACACTTTTTTATAAAAAAACAGATGATTATTTTTCATCTGGCGTACGAATTCGACTTTGAAAACTTTTCATTTTTTCGAGTAAGAGATTTTTTTGGCGTTCATAAATTTTGGGATAGTCATTGATTCCAATTTCGTTTTCGTTTGTAATTTTTTGATTTTCAATACAGGAATATATGGGCGATACAATCTTTTGGGTACGGGTATCTAGTTGGAAGGTTAGATAATCGCAGATGTAACACAAATTAGGATAGTATCCATCGGTGAAAATGGGATCAACAATGGAAAGAATTGGAGTTTGTTCATTTCCATATATTTGGGCATTTTGACTCGTTAGGTAGAAACCACTTTGCATATCGTATAATCCTTTTTGACCTCTACCATAAATGATAATCCAAAAAGGATTTTGAGTTTTTATATATATACCGAGATTATCTTTGATTAATATGGGTTGATGATCTTTGATTTTGATGTGATAGTAGTTTCTTAATCTACGGGTGATGGCATAGTCATTTTCTTCTAATTGTGAGGTTTCTTCGACGATAAAATCGTCATTGCCAAACCTTTGAATACTTTGTTTTTCTTTTGAAAAAGATAAGTAGTATCCGTCTTCGATTGGAGAAAAGGCTTCTTCGTAATTTTCATTGATGATGCCGATGACTTCTTTCCTTTTCTTTTTTAGAAACAAGGCGGAAGGTTTTTGAACTTGGTAAGCTTGGATAATGGCTAGCCCATTGATAAATTGTGGATTTTCTTCTTCTGTATAGAGAATATCTTTTTCATAGGGTTCTTTTCTTTTGATGATTTTCATTTTCTTTTTCCCCCTTGTTTTTTATTATATCACAACTTTCCTTTCTTTGCGTTTGGATATCCTCTTATGATGAGGAGATAAAACAAAGTGAGAATGCACAAAGCACTACTTATGATGATACAAGGCATTAGATAGGGACTTCGTTGTGGTTTTGGCTGTTCTTCCCATTCTTGAAAAACGGGCGTTTCTTCTTCTTTTTCGACATAAAATGTATAAGTTTGTTTTTCTTCGTTTTTGGTTACTTCCATGATTAATTCGTTTTCTTCTCCAGAAGGATCCATATTTTCAAATACCTTGACGATGGCGTCTTCCTCTTCTAGTTGGTAGGTAAAGTCTACTTTCGTTTCGCCCTTTTCTAAATAAATTGTATACAGATTATTTTCTTTTTGAAACGGAAGGGAAAGCTGCCCGTTTTGGACTTGAAAATCGGTGATATACGCACTGGCATAGGTGTTGATTGGAATCAACAATAAAAAAAGAAAAAGAATGATCATCATATTCCTCCTAGATTAACTTTATTAATATTTCATTCATAATATATAGTTTATCCGGACTTATAAAAAGATATCCATTTTTCTTTTTTAATTCTTTATTTTTTAAAAGTGGTAAGATTGGGTAACATTCTTCGATGGGACGATGATATTTCTTTTCAAATTCTTTTATATTGATTCCTTTGGTTTTTCGCAAACCTAACATGATTTCGTTATCTAAAATATCTTGAGATGTTAACAATTCTTGCGTTTTGGCAAATTCATGATTTAAATACTTGGTTAAATTGTAGGTGTTGGTATATCTTATTTTATCGATATAACCCGATGCAGAAAGTCCAAATCCATAATATTCTTCATTATTCCAATATCTTAAATTGTGATAAGATTCATATCCTTTTTTTGCAAAATTACTGACTTCATAATGAATGTATTTTTTCTTTTTTAAAAATTTGACAATTTCATCATAAAATTCACGGTCTAAATCATCGTCAATGGCTGGGATTTTATTGACGTGTAAGAGGGTATGCTCAGATAGTATTAAACTATAGGTGCTAATGTGTTCGGGATTTAATTTCCAAACTTTTTTGATATCTTCTAATAGATCTTTTTTGGTTTCATTGAAAAAACCATAAATGAGATCTACATTGATATTGTGAAACCCATATTTTCTTGCTAATTGAATCTTTTCTTGGGCACTTTCAAAGGTATGATTTCGACCCATTAAGATTAATTTTTTTTCATTAAATGATTCAATCCCAATGCTTAAGCGATTGACGTTTGCTTCTTTTAATATTTTTAATTTTTCTTCGGTAATATCGTTGATATTACATTCGAAGGTAAATTCGATGTTTTCTTTTTTATGAAATAAATTGGTGAGAGACATCAAGTATTTTAATTGCGTTTCATTTAGACAGGAAGGTGTTCCTCCACCAATATAAATGGAGGAAATTTCTTCTCCCATGTAATGATCTTGAATTTCGTCTTTTAAACATAGAAGGTATTCGTGCGCCCATTTGGGATTATAAAATACTTTGCAAAAGTCACAATAACTGCAGATGCTTTGACAAAAGGGAATATGGATATAAACTGATTTCATTTACTTCACTCACTTAAAACGGCTAGAAAAACTTCACTTGGAACTTCGACACTGCCGATATTTTTCATTTTCTTTTTTCCTTCTTTTTGATGCTCTAATAGTTTTCGCTTTCTGGTAATGTCTCCTCCATAGCATTTGGCAAGAACATTTTTCTTTAGTGCACTGATGTTTTCTCTTGCAATGACTTTGGAGCCAATGCTTGCTTGAATAGGAATTTGAAACATTTGCCGAGGAATTAACTCTTTTAATTTTTCCGTGATGGCTTTTCCTCTTTGATAAGCAAAGTCTTTATGAACAATCACGGATAGTGCATCAACGACTTCTCCATTTAGAAGAATGTCCATTCTCACTAAATCGCTTTTTTTATAACCGATGAATTCATAATCAAAAGAGGCGTATCCTTTGGTATAACTTTTTAATTTATCGAAAAAGTCATAGACAATTTCTGAAAGGGGGATTTCATAATGCAAATTGACGCGGGTATCATTGATGTATTCAATCGATTGATAAATTCCTCTTTTATTTTGACATAGTTCCATAATCGAACCGATGTATTCTGATGGAACAATAATATTGGTATAGATATAAGGTTCTTGGATTTCTTTGATTTTGACACTTTCGGGCATTTTGGTCGGACTATCAATTTCGATAACGCTTTGATTGGTTAACCATACTTTATAGATGACACTTGGACTGGTGGCGATAATATCTAGTCCAAATTCCCGCTTTATTCTTGTCATGATAATGTCCATGTGCAATAATCCCAGAAAGCCAACCCGGAATCCAAAACCTAAGGCCTCACTGGTTTCTTGTGAAAATGTAAGGGCGGCATCATTGAGTTTTAATTTGAAAAAAGCTTCTTTGAGTGCTTCATAACGATTGGGTTCGACCGGAAAAATTCCTGAATAAACCATTGGTTTCATCGGTTTGTATCCCACAATCGGTTGCGTGGCTGGTTGGTTGGTTAACGTGATGGTATCCCCTACATGAATATGGCTAATTTCTTTTACACTAGCACAGAGGTACCCTACTTCCCCACTTTTTAATTCTGATTTTCTTTCTTCTTTGGGGGTATGAACACCTAATTCGGTGACAATAAAGTCTAATTTTTCCGACATAAAACGAATTTGATCCCCTGTTTTTAATGTTCCATCGAACACTTTGATGAGTGCTACGACGCCTTTATAAGAATCAAAATAGGAATCAAATATTAAAGCTCGCAAAGGCTTTTGAGGAGCCATTTTCGGTGGATGAATGCGATCAATGACGGCATCTAATAGTTCTTTTACCCCTTCGCCGGTTTTGCCACTACATAATAAGATGTCTTCGTCTTGAAAACCTAAAACATTTTTTAATTCTTCTTTGACTTTGGGAATATTGGCATTGGGTAAATCAATTTTATTAATGACTGGAATGATGGTGAGATCTTGTTCCATCGCAAGATAAAGATTGGCAAGCGTTTGTGCTTCGATTCCCTGGGCTGCATCGACTACTAAAATGGCCCCTTCACACGCAGCTAGACTCCGGCTGACTTCATACGAAAAGTCGACATGTCCTGGCGTGTCTATTAAATTTAAGGTATACGTTTCTTTTCCCTTTTGATAATGCAAATGAACGGCATTTAATTTAATGGTTATTCCCCGTTCTCTTTCTAAATCCATATTATCTAGTAGTTGTTCTTTCATTTCTCTTTTGGATACTGCATTTGTCAGTTCTAAAATTCGATCGGCAAGAGTGCTTTTTCCGTGATCAATATGAGCGATAATGGAAAAGTTGCGAATATTTTCTTGATTCATGGTTGCTCACCTTGTCTTTCATTATACAAAAGAAATGAAAAAAGAACAATTGGCATTATGTAAATAATTTTTTTAATATTTCTCCGAATTGGGTAATTCCTTCTGTAAAAAATTTCTCAACCAGATGGGAAATGGCAACGCCGGCTTTGGTCGTCCCATTTGAAAAATCACGACTTTTTTCGACGACGTAATCGTTGATATCGACATTCTTTCCATTTTTGACATCTTCTTCAAATTTTTTAATGTTTTCTTCCGTTAAAATGGTTCTTTCATTTAGCTTTGCTTCGTAATAACCTGTTTGCATAGCAATGGTTAGGGAAATGTATATCATAAATAAAATGGATAAGATACGGAAAAACCAATTGGGTTTCTTTTTTGTCTCCATTTACTCCTCCCCGATATATTCTTGTAGGGCCTCGGCGAAGATATCTAGGGTATTGGTAATTTCTTCAAACTTATTTTCTTCGCCGCCGATCTCAATTAATATGGTATGAGGATGAAAATCTTGATTATAAATTCCATTGACGGAAGAGCCGCCTTTTTCGATGATTCCTTTTGAAATTTGGGGTATTTTTTGATTCATTCGCTCACTGATCTTTTCCATGAGGTCCCGATTTTTTAAATAATTATCGTAATCGGTGCCGACGACAAATAAGACTTTGGCATATCTTTTTTCATTTTGCGTGACATAAGATGAATGATATGGAATGCTATCACGATGAATATCAATAAAATAAGATAAGGTAGGATTTTTTTCCAAAGCATTTTCTAGTAAATAGCGACTGGCTTTATAAGAGGCATTATAGTTCCAACCATTTACATTTAATAGTTCCGTGATGTTACTTGTTTCCACGATGCAAGGAAGTCCTTTCTCATTTAGTTTTTCTCTTAAAAAATAACTGGCATATAAAACGGTTGGGGCAATATCGTGTTCACTATTGGTTTCTTTTTGATATCCTTCGGTTTGGTGCGTATTATATAAATAGATGCGTGGATTTTTTTCTTCACCTTTGGGAAACGGGTCTGGAATGTATTCATAATGGGCCATTTTCGTTTCTTCTTTTGGGTAGACTCCAACGGTTTGAAAGAAGAACGATTTTTCTTTTTCAGAAAAGATTTGTTTCATATTCCATTTGCCAATCCCCTTTTGAAAGATGGCTTGAATCATTTGATTTTCTTCGATACCTTGGCTTAAAATCACAGAGAAAATAGCAAATGACAATAAAAATGAGAGCGTAAACCATATGGAAAAATGAGTTTTTCTCTTTTTACTAACAAATCTTTTTTTCATTTTTGATCCCTCTTTTATTGATTATAAAAAAAGAAATGCATGAAATTCGTCGATTTATGGTAGAGCGTTTCGTTTATGGCCGATGCAATGATAGTTGCGAAAAGTGGTAATTCTCTTTTTAAATATATGCTTTCTAATAAATTTTTTTCCGTTTTTAATACCAGAGGAATGCCGATGGACAAAATGGGAATCTGAAAGGTTTGAAAATTAATCTCTTTATTACTACGGATGGCACTTCCGGGAATGACGCCGGCGTTGTTAATTTCAATGACCCGATTTAACAAGGATTCTTGCTGAGTGGCAAGAGCATCAATAAAAATGAGAAGACCCGGTTTTAAATCGTTGACGACATAGGAGATAAAACGATACGAGGAAATGCCAGTTCTTGCCATGACATCGGGATTGATAATTGCCACTTTGGGAATGGTTAAAAAATCATTGTATTGATTGGTTGCGATAATCTTTTTGGTTACTAAGGCTCCAAAGGAATCGACGGGTACATCGCTTCTTCCTAGTCCGATGATGACGATAGGTCCTTTCACCTTCGTCTGTTTTAAAAAATAATGTAGAATACGCTTGACTTCTTTGATGATGTTTCTTCCTTTCTTTTGCAAAGATTGGTCAGAAAATTCAATACTAATATATTCTTCTTGGTAAGCATTTTCTTTGGCATCCGTTTTTATTTTGGCATGAGAAATCCTTCTTTCTTTTCTTTGGGTTTGTGTTACAAAAGAAAGATCATTTTTCGAATTTGCTACATCTAAAAAGAGCATTTGTTTCATTTTTTTCAACATGATCACCTTGTTTTAGTTTGGCTTTTTTGAAGTAGTTTTAGTCACTAAACGGATTATATCGCTTGCATTCAACATATAATTTTGTTAAAATTATGTTTGACTAAAGGAAGGGAGTGTAAAAATGGCAAATATTAAAAGTTCAAAAAAAGCAATTAAAGTCATCGCAAAGAAGACAGAAAACAATCATGAATTACAAGCGCGTGTTAAGAATTTAATTAAGGATTGTGATAAAGCAATTCAAGCTGGAGATAAAGAAAAAGCTACGGCTCTTTATAACGATGTCAAGAAATATATTGATCAAGCTACTAGCAAAGGATTTATGAAAGAAAACACTGCTAATCGTCAAAAAAGCAGATTAGCTCATAAAGTGAAAGAAATGGCTTAGAAACCTTTCTTTTTTTTCTTTCATAACTTGTACTCATTTTTCTTTTTTGCTACAATATTTTTGTTATGATTCAAGGAGAGATGCGCATGCTTCGTTTTTTGAGAGAAAATATCGTTACTTTTTTTTGTATTCTTCTTTTATTTTTGGTTTTTCTTTATCTTTCACCCATTACTCGTTATTTATCACGGATGATTGAAAATGATTTTGAGGTATCGATTCCTCAACCGAAAGAATATATGAAAACGGATGAATTTCATTTTGTTTCGCAAACTGATCATTTTATTCCTTATAGTGTGGGCGATATTAAAAATATTTTTTATACGATTGTCAATTCGGGATGGGAAGATTTTACTTTCTATTGTCCTAGTGAATACACGAATTGTCTAAATGACATGAAAGCTTTTAGTAAGAATCAAGATTTACTGACGCACATTAATAATTTTGTTCATCCGTTTCATAGTTTTTCCAATGTTAAAACGGTATTAGCAGAATCTGGGGAAGTAAAAATTCACGTGGAATATTTATATACTCCTGAACAGATTGTGGCCATCTCTTCGGCGATTGATGAACTGATTGCGAAAGAAATTTCTTTCGATGATTCTCTCTATGATCAAATTAAAACTTTTCATGATTATATCATTAATCATACCAAATATGATGTCACTCGAAATGAAACCAATGATTCTACTTATTTATCTTATATTGCTTATGGACCTTTGTTTCAAGGATATGCCACTTGTAATGGATATACCGATGTCATGGCTATTTTTCTCAATCGTTTGGGTATTCCCAATTACAAAATTGCGACGACGAAGAGTGATTTAGAAAGCGAAGGTCATGTCTGGAATGCCGTTTATTATGAAGGAAAATGGGTTCATTTAGACTTGACTTGGGATGATCCAGTCGGAAAAGATGGAAAAGATTATTTGCAACATAAATATTTTTTGGTTGATAATGAGGATTTAAAAGAAGCCGATTCCGGAGAGGTAGAAGTTTTGGAACATACCTATCCTTCTAATATCTATTTGGAATTTCAAGAATAAAAAATAATCGAAAATGATGTTCGATTATTTTTTTTCTGTTTTAATAAACATCGCATCTCCGAATGAGAAGAAACGATATTTTTCTTGGACGGCAATTTCATAGGTATTTAAAATGGTCTGCCGATCCACGAAGGAACTGACGAGCATGATCAGGGTACTTTTTGGCAAATGAAAATTGGTAATTAAACCATCGATGGCTTTCCATTCGTATCCTGGATAGATAAAAATATCGGTATGTCCACTACAAGGAACGAAATGGTGATATTTGGTCATAATGGTTTCTAGTGTTCTTGTAGAGGTTGTACCAACGGCGATGATTCTTCGTTTCTCCTTTCTGGCTTGTTCTAATATTTTTGCGTTTTCTTCATCCATTTTATAGTATTCGCTATGCATATGATGATTTAAAATATCGTCGGTTTCCACTGGACGAAAAGTTCCAAGACCCACATGGAGAGTTACTTTGGCAATTTGAACCTTTTTCTTCTTTATTTCTTGTAATAATTCGTCGGTGAAATGAAGTCCAGCTGTCGGAGCAGCAGAAGAGCCAATGTTTTTGGCGTATACGGTATTATAGCGATCTTTTTCTTTTAATTTTTCATGAATATAAGGTGGTAAAGGCATTTCTCCTAACTCATCTAATATTTCCAAAAAAATGCCCGTATATTGCATTTGAACCCGAACAATTCCTTCTTCTTTCTTTTCTATCACTTTGGCTTTTAAGCGATTTCCAAATGAAATGACCGTTCCTTCTTTTAAACGTTTGAAGGGTCTTGATAAACATTGCCAGATGTCTTCTCCTTCTTCTTTTAATAAAAGTAGTTCAATGACGGCTTTGGTCTGTTCTTTTTCGCCGATTAATCGCGCTGGTATGACTTTGGTATCATTGATTACTAGGACATCGCCTTCATGTAAATAATCGACGATATCATGAAAATGTTTATGTTCAATCTTTTTGGTATCTTTATCTAAAATGAGAAGTCTTGAAGAGGCACGATCTTTTAATGGAGTTTGTGCAATCAATTCTTCTGGTAGTTGATAGTTAAAGTCTTCTAATTTCATCTCAATCACCAACGTTCATTATAAAAGAAAAGAAAGAATTTGTCTATTCTTCCTTTTGATTTTTTTGATATGCTTCATAAACGTTTTCTACTAACATGGCAACCGTCATAGGTCCTACCCCTTTGGGAACGGGTGTGATATAAGAAACTTTTTCTTGGACGGATGCCAAATCTACATCCCCTACTATTTTGCCATTCTGGCGCGTTATTCCAACATCAATGATGGTACTTTTCTTTTTTACCATCTCTTTGGTAATCCATTTTGGTTTGCCTACTGCACTTACGATAATATCTGCGGTTTTCATGATTTTCGTTTTTTCTAGTGATTTGGAATGCAGAATGGTAACGGTGGCATTTTCTTTTAAAAATAAATGAATCAATGGTTTTCCAACAATGTTACTGCGTCCGATGAGCACGACATGTTTTCCTTCGATGGGAATGGATACTTCTTTTAATAAGTGGATGATTCCTTTTGGCGTGCATGGCAAAAATCCTTCTTCATTTTGCCATAATGCATTGATATTTTGCATCGTTAGTCCATCAACATCCTTTTGTGGATCGACGGTATTGATGATTTGATTTGTACACCAACTCTCTGGTAGCGGAAGTTGGATAAAAATGGCGGTGATTTTTGGATCTTCATTTAACTTTTGGATTTCCTCTATGATTTCGATTGGG
>CANQAU010000037.1 GCA_947588935.1 uncultured Bacilli bacterium | reverse complement strand
GATTTACATCTCTATGCCACCGACACTCCATGTGTAATTGGAAAAAAGAAAAACATTTTACTATCTCCCCGAATTGATAACTTAACCAGTTCCTTTGCTGCATTACAAGCAATCAAAGAAGCCAAAAATGAAAATAACATCAACGTTTTTTGTAGTTTTAATAGTGAAGAAATTGGCAGTTTAACAAAAGAAGGTGCCGATTCCACCTTTTTACTAGATACCCTAAAAAGAATTGCAGCAGCATTACAAATCGATTTGCCAACAAGCTTAGCCAACTCGTTTATTATTAGTTCTGATAATACGCACGCTGTCCATCCCAATCATCCCGATGCTGCCGATCCAACCAACAAAATCTATTTAAATCAAGGAATTGCCATATCCAAAGAACAACAAACCACGACCACCTCTCTTTCCTCGTCTCTATTTAAAGCTCTTTGCCATCACATTCACGTTCCCGTACAAGAATTTACAAGTAGAAACGATATGACAAGTGGAAGTACACTTGCAGGCATTAGTATTCGACATGTCAGTGCCACTTCCATTGACGTGGGACTTGCTCAACTAGCCATGCACTCTTCAGTCGAATGCGTTGGCTTAGATGACACTTATCATTTATATTTAGTTTTTAAAGAATTTTATCAAACCACACGAATTCACCAGAAAAAAAGTACAAAACTTATTTTTTAGGTTTTGTACTTTTTACTTCTTTAACTTTGGCTTTTTGAACCTTTTTTTCTTTTACCGTTTTCTTTGAATCTTTCTGTTCATTTGAAGGACGCACCATTTTGACAGATGTCATTTCGGCGGGATCTTCTTCCATGACTACTTTCGTTTGCGCAAGAAGATCATGAATTCCTCGATGATCACTTCGCAGTACCATACAAAATAAAATCGAATACAAAATGACATAACCAGCCGTATTAAATGAATTATAAACCAGATAATAATTTTCTTTCGACATCACCAAAATAACCACAATTTGTCCAATGGTAATAAGAATGTTATGCAAAAGAACAGCACGTAAGAAATAAGAGAAAAATCCTCTTTCTTTTTCATTTGCAGAAACTACCCGTAATTTTAAGATGCGTTTACCAAGCGTTTGTCCTTTATTCTGCCATTGAAAGACACCAAAATAAGCAATTAAAACCACAACATGTATAACAACATAATTAACATTCGCCCGATTTAAATCATAATACAACGCTTCATAACGTTGCGTAATCTCCTCACTATTTTCATCGGTAATTTCCGTTGATAAAACATCCGATACTTCTTTATAAAGAGCATCATAATCAGCCTGCTGCGGATTTAAAAAAGGAATCATCGCCAACAAAGAAGAAATGGCACTCACAATAATAATGTCAACAACATATGCTAAAAATCTTCGAAACACTAAATTCTTCATTTTCTCACCAACCATATTATACCAAAATTAAAAAAGGAAAACCACTTTTCCTTCACAAAATTATGCACTATAAAAAGTCGCATTTAATAACTTTTGACTTTGACCATTGACTTCATATAATATTTCAATGGTTCCATAATAATAATCGCGTGAAATATATCCAGCATTTAAAAAATTTTGAACCAGTTCGGTATTCACCACCCCATTTTGAATGGAAGTATAAACCGAAACCGTTAAAGTATAGGTATTCCCTTGATGAACCAAAGATTTTGGTTTCATTACAAAGGAAGTAGTCAACGTTTTGAAAGTGGTATAGAGATATTCTCCATCCACCAAAACATCATCACTTTGCAAATCATCTAACAAAATTTCTGCACCAAAAATACTTTTGGCAATCGGTTGAAAATTTTGAATGAGAATTCGACACTCATCCGAAACCTCAGGATGATAATCTTGAGAATGCTCAATCAAATCTTCATGTGTCGTTTGTATATAGGAAAAAACAAAGAAAAATTTATCAATTTCATTCGTTAATAAATTACTATTATTGGTAAAAGACTTAGATGGAAAACTTCGATGATACAAAATACCTGGATAAAACAAAGTTGCTAAATCCTCGCTCATTTCTTTTTCCATCAAAGAAGAAATTGCTACTTCTTCTTTCGGATAATCAGCTTGGGAATCTACATGAGAACGTTCTTTACTACGCGTAATAAAAATCACAAAACTTCCAATGCACATTCCAACACAAGTAATAATCAAAATAGAAATAATGGCTTGCTCGAATTTTCGCATGTTATCACCCTTTTTATCATTATAACTAATATTATACAAAACTATTGAAAAAATTTCATCTAAAATCGAAATTTCAACGAAAAAAATCTTGTTCGAATTGCAAGAGTTTTCGTTTGAGTTCACTCCCGTAATAAAATCCTCCCACTTCACCATTTTTTCGAATGACACGATGACACGGAATAACGATAAGAAGAGGATTTTGATGAATGGCATTTCCTACTGCTCGAAGTGCTTTCTCATGATGAATTTGTACAGCAACTTGTTCATAACTTTCAACGGTTCCATACAAAATAGTCCGTAAATGATTCCATACTTTCATTTGAAATTCCGTTCCCTTAAAAAAAATAGGAAAAGTAAAATTCGTTCTTTTTCCAGCAAAATATTCTTGCAGTTCTTGCTTAGCTTGCCAAACGATGGCATTGGATTTTTCTTTAATTTGAAATGAGTCAAAAAAAATGCGTGTCACATATTCATCGGTCCCCTCGATTTTCAACAATCCAAGAGACGTTTGAAGATAGGCAAAATACATAAAAATTCCTCCAAGAAAAAAATCTTCTTACGAAGATTAATTCAATAATTTATCTAAATCGACATCGCTACGATGATGATTGATTTGTTCCCAATTATTCGTTCTTTTAAATAAACATACAACATTAATTGGAATCCATGATAACAAGAAGATCGCAAAGAATAAAATTCCAGTAACAATATCTCTTGGTTTTTTATGGTTATATTTCACCACAAAGACATTCATCACAACACTTAAAATGTAGAAGACTAAGAAGAAGATGACACCAGATGCATACAGATAAGAGAAGAAATCAAACAACTCCACTCCTGCAAAATGGAAAATCACTAAAGCTACAGAAAGTGCTGCGGAAACAAGCATCATAATCGGTGCAAGAAACATCATAACCATATCAAAGCAAGCAATGTTTCCGGTTTGAATGAATGTAGATAATAATTTTTTCCAATAAGTAGATAAACAATTCAATGTTCCACTAGTCCAACGTTTCCGTTGTTTCCAACTTTCTTTAAACGTAATCGGATGTTCATCATAAGTAATGGCATCTTCGACAAAAGCAACTTGAATACCACGAATGGCACATTGAGCGGTAAACTCACTATCTTCAGTAATAGTCACCGTATTAAATCCATCTTTGACAACTTCTTTTCGCATGACAAATCCAGTACCATTGATCGTTGCCGATCCAGCATAATTCATACGTGCACGATTGTAAAAGAAGTTTTGAACAAAGTAAAATAAAGTATAACCACCGGTAATCCAATTATCTTTCATATTTTTAGCATCACGGAAAGCCTGTGCGACTTGAACCCCTTCACATAACGCATCATTCATTCTAGCTAAAAAGTCTGGATGAACTAAATTGTCTGCATCAAATATCACAAAAGCATCAATATCTTCACGAGATTGCAATTTGTGAAAAGTAAATTTAAGAGCATCGGCTTTAAATTTCACCGGAACGGTACAATTGATAATCGTTGCTCCCGCTCTTCTAGCAGCTCCTTCAGTATCATCGGTACAATTATTTGGAACAACAAAAATTTCATACATATCTTTTGGATAATTTTGCTTTTGTAAACTTTGAACTAAAGAACCAATCACTTTTTCTTCATTCCGAGTTGGAATAACAATTCCAAAACGATATTTTGGTTTATGTTTTGAAAACATACTCTTATGATAGTTTTTAAATCCAAATAATCCAGTTATGGCAAAATACATTCCATAAACAAAAGATATGGAAAAGATAATATAATACAAAATAACTAACATACGAACACCTATTTTATCCTTTCTTTAATTTCTTCTACATCAAGTCCCAACATTTTTAATTCATCAACTTCTTTTTGAATAGAAGCAAAGGATGTCTTTATTTTATTTTGTACAATTTCCTCTATTTTAGAAGTAATAAACGTTCCTTTTGTAGATATACTACGTATAATATTCTTATTTTCAAGTTCTGCATAGGACTTTTTCACAGTATTCGGATTAACGCCTAAATCGTTAGCTAATTCTCGAATACTTGGCATTTGCATTTCTGGTTTTAAGATTCCCTGAAGAATGCAATTTTCGATATTTTGAACAATTTGTACATAAATGGGTACTCCACTTTGATAATCTAAATCGAACATAATATCCCCCTTTTTCATTATATCTTCGTACTATTTGTACTAGTACAAATACATTATAATACAAAATGAAACATTTTTCAACTATAAGCACCAAAAAGACCCGATTTTCCTATAAAATCGAGCTTTCATCCTTCTCTTTGATAATATAAATCGGTCTTTTTTTCGTTTCCAAATAAGTCTTGGATAAATAAGCGCACCCAATTCCCATGCAACAAAGCTGAACGCTTGAAACAAAGAAAAGAAGACAAAGCAATATCATCAAACCACTGACACCACTTCCCAAAATAAGTGTTTTCACTCCAATGATGAGCAGAAATAGAAAAGAAATGACACCAAAAAGAAGTCCAAAGAAAATAGAAAGGGCAAGCGGAGCGGTCGAAAAAGCAATAATGCCATCAAATGCATACAATAACAATTTCCAAAAACTCCATTTGGTTTTCCCAGCAACCCGTTCAACATTTTCATATTCTAACCATTTTGTTTGAAATCCTACAAAACTAAAGAGTCCCTTAGAATAACGATTATATTCTTCCATCTGTAAAATGGCATCGACTACACATCGTTTCATCAATCGACAATCCCGTGCACCAGGAACCATTTCTACCTTACTAATCCGGCGAATCAATCCATAAAAACGGTTGGCAAAGAAACTTCGAATAACAGGTTCTCCTTTTCGTGAGATTCTTCGAAGTCCGACAACATCACAGCCCTCTTTTTCCATCACATCATACATTTCTAAAAGTTTTTTCGGAGGATCTTGTAAATCGGCATCAATAAGCGTCACATAATCCCCCTTCGCATAGGTAAGACCCGCATACATAGCTGCTTCTTTTCCAAAATTTCTCGAAAACGATAAATAATGAACATCTTCCCGTTTCTTCACTTTCTCTTTTAAGATGGATAAAGTTTGATCACTGCTTCCATCATCGACAAATAATAATTCAATTTCCACTCCCCGCTTTTGAAACTCAGGAATTACCTCATCCACTGCCGAAAAAAGAAGTGGTAAACTTTCCTCTTCATTATAAGAAGGAACAATAATGGTCAATTTACTCATTTCTAACCTCCATAACATATCCAATTTGTTCAGCATTCTCAAATAACTTCTCTTTCATATCATATCCCATTTCTTTCATCTGAGATAAAAGTTTTGAAGAATCTAAATAACTCTCCATCCGTAAAATAAAGGTTCTTTCTTTTTGCAAATAAGAATCATCTTGCAAATATTTCATCTCATCATCATTGACATTCACCACCAAAGTTTTAGAATAATGCACCATTTCTGGTACTTCTTTTAAATAAGTAAACGCATTATCGGTAAGGAAAACCATCGAATAATCAGAATAAGCAATACTTGCCTCTTTAGCATCCTGGTAAGAAGAATACAAAAATTGTGGTTTTGAAAAACAAAGACCTGCAATCGATAGTAAAAGAACAAAACAAATGGCAAAAATCGGATGAATTTCATCGGCAAAGACTAAAACCAAATTCAACATGAAAAGTGGCATAATCATCATAATATAACGAATTTCTAAAAAAGGAACAATCTGTACAATAATGAAAAAATACACAAGAACTGGAATCGATAAGATTGCACAAAACCAATCTTTCTTACGAACGAGATAGACCAGTAAAAAAGAAGCAAGAAAATACCAAGGAAGACAAATATTTTTTTCAATAATTTGTAAAAAAGTCGACAAACGTCCCAAATAATGAAGATTGAGAAAACTTCCTACCCCTCTGCCACCAAACAAGATATGATAAATTGCCCTTGGGAAAAGAAGTAATCCACTGATTCCTGCCAAAACATGGATGAGAAAATAATTACGTAAAGCAAGATACTCTTTTTCCTTAATCATCTGTACAATTTGAACCAGAAAAACCAGTAAAGCATAGATGACAAAAAAATACTGAGTTAAAAATCCGAAAACCGTGGTCAAAAACAAAGCGATACCAGTCTTTTTCGAAATCACAAAATGATCTTTTTGAATTTTTAGATTCAAATAAAAATAACAAAGTCCAAAAAACGTTAACATTCCATACATTCTTTGAAAGGTAAACGTATTCACCATTACCATCGAAAAATTATAAAAAAGTAAAGTGGGAATGATCGCATGTTCTTTTTCCATCTTCTTTAAAATACATACCAGCATCCAATTTGTAAGAAAAAAGAAAAGTAAATTTAAGAAAAAGATTGCTTGAAAAACAAATTTTGGAAAAAGAAGCAAAAAGAAATGACTACATAAATAAAACAATGGCGGATGAACATCCAAAACTTGGTTGTGATAAACATCCTTTATACTACTAGAATTATCGGCATTTTTAACCAGTTTACTTTCAATTTCTTCTTTTGTTTTCCAAATGGGTACACTTTCGTTGGTTGCATGCAAAAGTCCAGTATCCCAAACTTCAGAAATCGAAGAAGTAATCGAATAAATTTCATCTTCATGGAATCCTTCTTTTTTCGTTTCAAAAAAAATTAAAAAAAGAGTTCCTAGAAAAACAATGAATAAAGAAAGAATTTTGTTTTTTTTCGACATAACCATTTAACCTCTGTAAGACCATTATACAAAATTTTCTATGTCTTAGCACTACTTTTTTTACCCAAAAGAAAAGAAAGAAAAAATCCCAAAAGCAAGATAGGAACATGCACAATCAAGGACAAAAAAGAAAAACGAATCACCATTTGATAGAAAAAGGAAAAAACTGTACTCCAAAGTAACCCAAAAAGGAAAATAGAAAAGGATTTAGAAAACCGTTTTAAAACATATTCCATCAAACGAATGACGACAATAGCACCCAAAATCATACCCAAAAGATAAAAAAGAAAAGAAGAAAAATACAAAAAAGGATGACTAAGTAAAGATAATAAGGAAGTATAGCAACCGAGCATGAAAAATAAAGCCGTTCCACTCACCCCTGGAACAATCATCGAAAAAGCATCCAATCCTCCTAACAGAAAAAAGGAAAAAAACGAATCAACAGTCAAAGAAAAATGAAAGATGGAAAGAAAAAGAGAAAAGAAAAAAGGAAGAAGAAACAACAGATAATGAAACTTCGATGAAAAAGAAATGTTTTTTTGATACGCTGGAATCGTTCCCAAAAACAATCCCAAAAAGAACATCATCATCATAATTGGAAAATGATTCCAAAAAGCAAGAAGGATACGACTAAAAAAAAGAATGGAAATTCCAATTCCACTACCTAGCCAAAATAAAAATGAAAAATTTTGATATACATTTTCAAAAAAATGATTGAAAGCCAAAATGGATTCTTCATAAACATGTAATAAAATTGCCAAAAAACTACCACTCACTCCAGGAATTACTTTCCCAAGACCGATTAAAATACCTTTGAAAAAAAGAAAAAGACTTTTCATAGTTTCACCTATAAAAAATCTATTTTTCATCCAAGAAAAAATGACTATAACAAAGGAGCAATAATTCTTTCAATTTTTCCAATCAACTTTTGCATCACTGGAATCTTTTTCACATCTTGTTTAGTAATACGACGACATTGTTGTAATGTCTCTTCATAATCTTTCTCCATTTGGAAAATACTTTCATCTTGATATAAGAAGATCGCATCTTCAAAATGCAAATACAAACTTCGAAAATCCAAATTAATCGTACCAATCACAGCTTTTTCATCATCACTCAAAAACATTTTTCCGTGAACAAAACCTGGACAATACTCATAAATTTGCACACCCGCATCTAAAAGTGGTTCATAAAAAGTTCTTCCCAAATACCATATCCAACGTTTATCTGGAATACCAGGCATAATAATCTTCACCTCTACGCCACTTAACGCGGTGTTGCATAACATCTGTAACATTTCATGATCCAAAATCAAATAAGGAGTCATAATATGAACATATTTTTTAGCAGTTTGCAAAAGATGAAAATAACTGACTTCACCCACTTGATACCTATCAAAAGGATTATCTCCAAAAGGAATGACAAAACTCTGACTACGTTTCGAAACAATACCATTTAAATAACGTTTTACATTCCGCGGTTCAATATGATACTCATAATTTTCCAAAAACAATAATACCAAACTTCGAACCGCTTCTCCTTCAATCCGAATCGCCGTATCTTTCCAATGGCCAAATCGATCTAGTTTATTAATATACTCATCCGCTAAATTCACACCACCCGTATACCCTACTTTACCATCAATAACGACAATTTTTCGATGGTCACGATTATTGTATTGCGTGGAAACAACAGGAATCACTGGATTAAAAATGCGTGCATGAATCCCATAGGATTCTAACTCTTTTGGATAATCAGAAGGAAGCAACGTAAAAGAACAGGTTCCATCATATAACAAATGAACCTCAACACCCTCTTTGGCTTTTCTTTTTAAAATATCTAAGATAGCATTCCACATTTTTCCCTTGGCAATAATAAAATATTCTAAAAAAATATAATCCGTCGCATTTTCCAAATCACGAAGTAAAATAGGAAACATATCATCTCCCAAAGGAAAATAAGTTGTTTTCGTATGTTGATAAACGGGATAACCAAGTTGATTCAAATAAGTAGCATAATGAAAAACCAATGGATCTGCCATTTCTAATTTCTTTTGAATCTTTTCATCCTGTACTTGATAAGCACTAACGCCCTCATGAGTTCGATCAAAATGTTTTCGAAGAGCATGTACCCCAATTTGGCATTTGACAAATAAATATAAAAACACCCCTAAAGCTGGAAAAATTAAAATTAAAATAATCCACGACAATTGAAAAGACGGATTCTCTGGTTGATTTAAAATATAGATCGTTAAAATTACCCCAAATGCAGCAGTTCCACCAAATAACCATAACAAATATTTACCAAAAAATTTGGCTACAAAATAAATAATCAAAAATTGAACAAGCAAAGCAAGAATGGCAAACGTAACACGACTAAATACAATTTTAAAAGGCAACTTCACGACAGTTGCAAGAAAGTTACTCTTTTTTTCCTTCATTTTCTTTCCCCATACTCACAAGAAATAAAATATTTTGAATGATACCTAGTCCTTCCGAAACCATTAAACAAACTGCTACAACCATAGATAGTGGAATTTTTCCATCAAATGGATTAAGTAAAATCAACATTCCTAAAAAAATGCAAATCACACTTATCCCGATAATCGTACTCCAGATTCCTGCTTTATCATTGCGAATCTGTAAAGCATTCTGTATTCGATCAACGTGCTTACAAACCAAATATCCACCAATCATCAACGTAAATACACTAACAAAAACACTCGTTTTAATCAGTGCCACAATACTAAAGAGAATAAATAATAACCCTTTTTCCAAATCACCACTATAGGCTCGCAATTTCTCATCCAAACGAAAATACATTAATAAAGACATTCCACCAAACACGAGTCCAAATAATGCAATTGCCAAAACTAAGTTTTGAATAATATTTTCAGATTTAAATAAAAGAACTAATCCAAAGACAATAAATATAATCGAATAAGCAAACGATTCCCATATTTCTTTTTTAACTTTTTTCTTTTGTTCATCTTTTGTCAACATACCAAATTCACTCCTAAAATCATTTTATCATTAAAGGAATGTTTTAGCAAAACAATTTATGGGGAAAGTACAACGCGAAAAGTACAATTTTCATACAAATATCCAGAACCATAATAAAAAGCAAAAATTCCAGAACTAATACCACTGATATAACTAAAAGATCCCCCTCGAACAAACCAAGCCCACTCTCTATTTACAAACCATGCTTCATCGGCATACCATGAACTAATCAATCGATTACCCGTACCATAATCTTTTAAGGAAAATGGTCCCATTTCTCCGGTTGCATCCCCAAGTATTCTTCCTTCATAATTAGAATTTATCGTACCATAGCTATATAAATCAAAATATTGATTTTTAGGATAAGTTAAACCTCCATCTGCTTCGGTCCAAAACAGCTTATTTCGATGATTTACATTTTCATCATCATTTGGATAAGTAAGTGTTCCAATAAAATTACTATTCCACGTACTATGTCTTCCACTTACCAACATCCCTTGTTCATCCATCATAACACCCATCACATAATCTTGTGCTCCACCACTCATATCATAGATTCCACTCACGTTTCCGGTGGTACTAGCAATTCCTAAAGTCTCAATATCATTCCACGGTCTGGTAACATCATTCGTTGTTCCATAATCAGTATATCCACTTTGTACACTTATTGGTTCTCTAAACGCTGCATATCCCGTTTTAAATTCTCCATAATTATTGATTCGTACTTCACCATTTTTTCCATATTGACTTTGCGAGAAATACGCAACAGCTCCCCATTCCGTATTCTTCATCATATGACTATCTAACTCTCGTTTGTAATCATAGCTAGAATA
>CANQAU010000036.1 GCA_947588935.1 uncultured Bacilli bacterium | reverse complement strand
AAGACCTGTATTTTCGTCAACCGTCGCAAGAGATGTGTCAAACATTCTGAATTTCAGATTCTCAACCTGAGATGACGCTGGTAAAAGCGAGAAACTTTGATTTATTGTGATTGATGCAATGTCCGGCTGGAATGTTTGATCCTCGGCAAGGGTGATATTCGTCAAAAGCTTACCTTGTCCGCCGATATCCTTCTTTATTCCGTTTGTGTAAACGCTTCCCTTGGAAATGCGCATTGAATTTGATGAACCGCCGCCGACCTGAACGGCTGTATGCTTGTCCACAACGGAGCCGTCGCCAAGCTGACCGTTATTGTTCTGACCCCACATCCAGACGGTACCATCCTTTTTTATACTTAATTTTGATAACGGTGCTTCCGTTTAATCTCAGAAGGTAGCAATTTTTAACTTCTTTTCTAAGTTTTCACCAACCACTTAGTCTCTTTTTAAAAGAATTGTTATGATTTTCCTTCGTCATCGATTAATACAACTTGGTTGTTTTCAAATAGATTATACTTTTCTACAAAGAATTTGTAAACTACTTTTGCTAAGGCAATGCATGGTGTTGCTAAAATCATTCCTAAAATACCAAAGAAATGTTCAAAAACCAACAATCCTAAAATAATCGTTACCGGATGTAATTTCATGGTTTTACTCATGACTACTGGTTGTAAAATAAAGTTTTCCGTAAGTTGTACGACCAAAGCCACTATGAGTGCCATGATTCCAATGACACTACTTTGACTAAATCCAATAATTACTGCCGCAGCTCCACCAATATATGGTCCAACATAGGGAATTAAGTCGGTTAATCCGCAAAACAAACCAAAGAGAATTGGTGCTTGTAAGCCGATGATACTAAAACCAACGGAGTCACAAACAAAGACCATGGTTGCTACTAGTAATGTTCCATTGACGCATTTTCTTACTTCTGTACTGATATTGGTAATTAAAAGCGATAATTCAAAGCGATTTTTTTGAGGAACTAAATTCAGTAAATGATCGTTAATGGCATCAAAATCAAATAACATATAAAGTCCGATAATTAATCCAAAACCGATGGTTAATAAGCTTGAGAAGAAAGATCCTAAGAAGTTGATAATTGAAGCTGGTAAACTCGTTGTGAAATCAACAAAGAAAGTATTAATGGTTTCCATCATTTTTGCTTCGACATTGGTTAGGTCAATTCCTCGAGCGGAAATCGAATTAAAGAAATTATCTGCCATGGTTTCAATTTCTTTAAAAATTTCTGGCATGTTGGATAATAAATCATTTAATTGCATGTAGATGGTTGGTATTAAAATCCGAATAAAGATGAGTAAAATGATAATAAAAATCGCATAAATCATCAACGAACTTGCCATTCTTGGAAATCCTTTTTTTTCTAATTTTTTCACGAGTGGATTAAATAACCAGGCGATGACAAAGCCAATAAATAATGGAGATAGCACTTTTAATACACTAAAAATAAATTTAAAAACACCCCATTCTCTTGCAATAATTGTGACAATTAAAATCGTGGCGATAATCATGACTACATATAATAAATGTAAAATTTTTTTGGAAAGGCTGACCACTTCATTTAATTCATTCATATCTAATTTTTCTTTATTTTTTCTGAAATTCATAAAGTATTCGCTCCTTATGTCTTCATTATATCACGCAATCATTAAAAAAAGAATGATATTACATTTGATTGTCATCATTCTTAGCGTATACTGAATTTTCTTTTTCTATACTAGGAAATACGATATTTGATGTTGTATTTTTGATCACAGGTTCTGGCATTTTCGTTTCTTCCTTGCTTAGTTTTGGTAACTCAATGGTTTTTGGTAATTCGATGTTTGGTTTTGCTGGAAGTGGTTTTACTTCTTCTTTTGGTGTCTCTACTCGATTTACAAATACTGAACTAAATGGTGCTTGAGAAGGCATTTTTGGTTTTTCCGTTGCCTGTGGCATTTCAAATTTTGGTTCAGAAGGTATCACTGGAGAAGGTTCCATCGTTGGTTCTGCTTTTATTTTTGGAATTGTAGGCTCTGGTATTTTGCTTTCTTCTTGGTTTAACGTTTCTAATTCTTTGGAAATGGATTCGGCTAAAGCATCAAAATCAAAATCCGTTTGGGGAATGATCGGTTCTTCATTTGCTTTGATTTGTGGTTGTTCCGTTACTGGAGGAACTGGTATTTCCATCTGCGGTTCCATATGGATTGGTGGTTCTGGTTTTATCTGTTCTACATCATTTGAAACGGGTGGAACCGGCACTTCTAACATGGTAGGTTGTAATTCATCTTGGAAGGCATTTTGTCCTGATTCATCATTTATTTCTAAATTTTTTGTTTCAGCTAGTTGACGTTCTTTTTGATCTTTTTTTCCGAAAAATAGGACAATTAAAAACGCTAGCACTAAAATGGATATGGTTATAAATAAGATGATGCCAAAATTTTCATTGCTGTATAACTGCGTTAAAAAATCCATTTTATTCACCTACCTTTTTATTCTATTGATAGAATATCATAAAAAACTTATGAAAGTCAATAGTGTTACTTTGGCATTTTATGATTTTTCAGAGAATTTGTTACAGAAAAAAAAGTAGGAAGTTTCCTACATGTTTCTCATCATTTGGTTCATTACTTGTTTCACTTGTTTTTGACTTGGCTTTCTTCCCATACTACTCATCATTGCTTCAATCATTTTTTCGTTGATGGGTGGATTTTTTTTCATATACTTTTTCATGGCATATCGCGCTACAAAAAAGCCAATTACAAGACCAATCACGAAGCCTAATAAAATTAATAAAATATCTCCTAACATAATTTTCTCCTTTTGTTTCTTTATTTTACTAAAAAACATCATAAAACTCAAGTTTATATCATGACTTTTTCTAACCAAAAAAAGTCTTTATTCTCAAAGTCGCAAAAAAATAAGTCGTTGATGTTTTCTAATTCTTTTAAAAAAGATGGACGCAGAATGCTACTTTCTAATTCCAAATATGTGCGATTAACGGTTAGTTTTGTTTTTTCTTGACGATAAATGTCATATATTTGATGGACATTTCGATATTTGGTATAAAAATAGTTTTCTTTGTACTTTTTAAATAGATCAATATCAATTTGTTTGGGATTTAAAACATCGATGATTCTGGTAAACATTTCGATTCCTAAATGAATTTCATTTCTATCGATATAATAAATTTGTTCTAATGTTCGATATAAATGATAGGGATTTTTTTTAGTAATCATGGCATATTCTTTTTTGATTTTGAAAATATAAAACCGTCTCATTCTACCACCTAAAAATATTTTAGTCGAACGAAACGGTAAAATTTGTCGAATTGTTGGTTATTTTCTTAATAAATTTTCCACTCTTGTTTTCATTGTTTCATAATCCATAGACATTTGTTTTAATACTTCGTTTGGAAATCCACTAAATCCAAAGTCATTTAGTCCAATAACATATTCTTCTGAGGTGGCAAAGCGCGTTAATAATAAAGAACTCGATGATTCGATCACGATTCTTTTGGCATTGGAAGGTAACAATTCTTCTTCATAATTTTTTCCTTCACTCATAAATAGTTCCATAGATGGCATGGAAACTACGCGCGTATCGATTCCTAACTTTTCAAAATCGTACGAAAGTTGCAAGGCATAGATTAATTCACTTCCTGAGCTGATTAGGATTCCGTCGATTCGTTCTTTTTCCTTTTTGATTATATAAGCACCTTTTAAAACATTTTTTGCGGAACTTCCTGGTAGTTTTGGACTATCATTTGGCGTGATGATTAACGCAGATGGCAATTTCTTTTTTAAAATGGCTTCCCAAGCTCCCATCACTTCGATGATGTCCGCTGGACGATAGCAAATTAAATTGGGAATGGTATGAAGCATGGCTAATTGTTCAATCGGTTGCATCACCGGTCCATCTTGACTACTACTAATGGTATCGTGTGTAAAAATAAAGGTGACTGGCAAGTTCATAAGAGAGGTCATTCGCATGGATGCTTTCATATTATCCGCATAAGCTAGTTTGGTGCTTCCAAATACTTTTAAGCCACTTAAAGCAAGACCATTTAAGATAGCGGCCATCGCATTTTCTCTTCGACCAAACCAAATGTTTCGTCCAATGGGATTTTTTGCGGATTGATCTCCGGTATTATTTAAATACGTTTGAGAAGATGCAGAGGAATCGGCACTTCCCCCTAAAAACAAATTGTTTTTCTGAGCAATGATGTTGATTATTTTTAAATTCGATTCTCTTAATGATTCTCGATACCCATCATTAATTTTATAGTTGTCACTATTAAAATCTATTTCTATCTCTTTTTTTTCAATTGCCGAGATAATATTTAAAATTTGTTTATTTTGATTGCTTTGGGCTTTATTATAAATTTCTTGCCACCGACGATATTTTTTATCAGATCGTTCCTTGATCGCTTTTTGAAAAAAGAGGATACTATCTTTGGATACTTCAAATGGTGGTAAGAATAAATTCCATTTTTTTCTTAAATTGGCTATATCATCATTTGTTAATGGTCTGGTAAAAGAGATATTGTTATTTTCAACAAAGGATTCTTTTCCTAACACACTTTTGACAAATATTATGGATGGTTTACCACTTTTTTTGGCAGCGGCAACGGCTTTATCAATGTCACGAATATTTAATCCATCTTTTAAATAATCGACATACCATCCCATGGCCATGCATTTTCTAGCCCACTCTTCTTGCATAGTCATGGACATTGGTCCATCTTCACTCATACTATTGGCATCACAAAGAATCATTAAATCACTCAAGTTTTGTACACCGGCAAAGGACAGTGCTTCATTTGTAATTCCTTCCATGAGTTCCATTTCCGTACATAATACGTATATGTGGTAATCAAGCAATTTGATTCGTTCGTCTTCACTTTCGATAATGTTTTTTAAATATCTTTTTCCTAAAGCCATCCCGACTGCTGTGGCAATGCCATTTCCGGATAAACCACTTGAGGCATCAATTCCAGGCGTTACTCCGTATTCTAAAAATCCAGGAGTTAATGAACCAATCCGACGATAATTCATCAAATCATCTCTCGTAATGGCAAAACCGGCAAGGTGATATGCTGCATATACTAAACTCGAAGCTGCGCCACAAGAAACAACGAGCCGATCTCGATTCATCCATGTTGGGTCATTCGCAACGATATGTAAATGGCGATGAAATAAAGTGTATACAAGAGGTGCCATGGAAAGTGTCAAACCTGGAGCGCCACTTCCAGCGCGGGTAATCATATCTAGGCTTAACATTTTTAGTTCATTTAATGTGCGAATATCTTCTTGATTCATACATGCACCCCTTATTCTTTTATAAGTATATCAAAATGTCTTTCAACTCTCAATCTTTTATGCAAAATTTGTTGCTACATTTTCTTGTTTACTTTCTAAAATCACCGAAAAAAGATCTATTTGAAGTTTATTACACAAGGACTGTAATACCGCGAATATACTTGTAATGTCGATGGCTTGGGAGGATTTGTCTTCTTCAAATAAGTCCTTTGCAAGATCGATTACTTTTTCAAACAAAGAATAAATTTCTTCATCTAACAATTTGTTTTTATATTTTTCTTTCATGATTTCGGACACATAATTTTCCATCGTAATTAAACTGCTTTTGGTTTTAATTTTTTCAATTAATTCTTGTCTACACATCCTATTCCTCACTCTTGTATTGCTACAATACTTTCTACCATCTTTGATGGAACATTTTGATTATTTAGATAACGAAATCTGGCATTTAATAGAATGATTCCTAAAATAATCATTCCATATAGTAAGACGATCCCTCCATATCTTTGCATTAATTTATTCATTTTCACTCCCTCTTTCCAAAACCATTATATTATAGTACATTCGTTCGTGTCAAGAATGTTTTTGAACAAATGTTTGACAATGTGTATAGTCTATGTTAAGATGTTATTGGAGGAAAAGATATGGGAAATATTCTGGAAAAATCACTTACCAAAAAACAAGCAGAAGTTTTAGATTACATTAAAAAATACACTGCTGAACATGGGTATCCACCTGCTATTCGAGAAATTGGGGCTGGACTTGGTCTATCTAGCCCTGCGACGGTTCATACACACGTTAAAAAATTAGAGGAAGCTGGCGTCATTAAAACCTCTAGTAATAAGTTTCGAACGATTGAAATACTCGTTGACAATGAATATGAAAATAATGGAGAAGATATCATCAAGGTTCCATTACTTGGAAAAATTACAGCCGGAAATCCCATCGAAGCCATTGAGCGACCTAATGAATTTTTTGATTTACCATCTAGTATTGTTCCGAAAAAGGAAACTGTATTTACTTTAGAAGTTAGTGGTGAATCCATGATTAATGCTGGAATTTATGATGGAGATTATGTCATCGTTCAAAAACAAAGCGTGGCTCGTAATGGCGATATTGTCGTTGCAATGACACCAGAAAATGAGGTTACTTTAAAAACCTTTTATAAAGAAAATGGTCACATTCGTTTGCAACCGGAGAATGATACGATGGAGCCCTTTATTTTTGAAACGGTTACGATTCTTGGAAAAGCCATTGGACTTTATCGAAAATTTTAACGGATTATCAAAAAAAATTACGTGTTGAACGTAATTTTTTTTATCGAAAGAATACGATATAAGATAAAAAAGCAAGATAAACGCATAAAACAATAGTTCCATTTATTTTTTCCGTTTTATCAGACTTTCCTTTTATGCCAAGAGCCATCATGGAAAGATATCCTCCAATCAGCCCTCCAATATGAGCGGCATTATCTACACCGGTCATCACAAACCCTAATATTAAATTGACAATAATTAAAGGAATGATTTGATTTTTTAGCACACTACCTAAATATAAGCGATAGTGATATCCAAAGTATAGTAATGCACCAAGAAGTCCAAAAATTGCTCCAGAAGCTCCGACGCTTACTGCATCGCTGAAGATGCAAGACATTAAGCTTCCACTGATGGCACTGATTAGATAGATACAAATAAATTTTCCTTTGCCAATATAATTTTCTACTTGCGTTCCAATGATATATAAGGCATACATGTTCAATAGTAAATGAATAATACTTCCATGTAAAAAGGCACAACTAAGCAATCTTAAAATATTTAATCCACCCATTTTTACTAATGGCGCATAATTGGCACCATACGTAAGTAATGTTATGACATCTAATGATCCTTTGCTTACTAAGAATGTCAAAAAGAAAGCAATGACACAAAGCGCAATGAGGATATTGGTAATGATAATCTTTTTCGGTTTAAAAGTACTTTCATATACTCGATTGTCTTTTTCTGTCTTTTCATTAATATCTTTGGTTACATTCAATATTAATTCCATTCCATTTTCATCTAATAATTTTTCTTCAATATCTGGAAAAGCACTTACTTTTAACTTTTTCTTGATATCTTTCATGTTTTTTACCGTAATCGAATTGATATGTTTTTCTTCCGGAATATGGACATCTTCATTGACATCCAATAAAATATTTAGTGTATTCATGGAAAAAGAAACGGTTTTTCGTTTGATTTGACGCATGACGTTCTTGATTTTAAAAACATCAAATTTATATTGTTCTTCATTATGAATGTAATTTGCGTTAATTCGGATAATTTTATATGGTCCTTCTTGATTTTCTAACCATATTTCATCTTTTACCCCATTTACTACAATTGGGGTATAATTTTGCTCCGTTACGAAATAGTGAACTAATCGCATGATAATTTCATCTTTTTTATTCATTATTATTGTGTTCATGTGGACCTCCCACCGGTATTAATATTTTAATACATTTCATAAGATTAGTAAAGAGGAGGCACTGGATGATTGTTTTCTTTTTACTTTATTTTATCAGCGTTCTTTTCCTTCTGTACCCTATTTTTAAATTTTTAGAAGTACAGGAAGATTTATTGGATTTTCTGTATTTATTTTTATCTAGTTGTATTTTGGCTTTTAGTTTTCTTCTTTTCTATTTTCAATTTCAAAATTATTACTTTTCTTTTTTCTCTTTATTTTTTTTAAATCTTTTTCATTATTTCTTTTTTCGACGAATTCAAAAAGAATTGGGTTCTTACCAATTCTTTTGTCTTCCAGCTTTCCTATTACAATTTTTCTTATTTTGTTATATTTGTTTCCTTTTCTTCCAAAGTTTTTAAAAAGGCTTCAAAGTATTCTGGCAATGGGGACGAAAAATGCATGGGTTCTTTGGTAATCGGATGAAGAAAGTCCATTTCGGCAGAATGTAAAAATTGTCCAAATTCGGTACAAGGTTTCTTCGTATATACCGGGTCATTATGAACGGGATAACCAATATATTTCATGTGTACACGTATTTGATGGGTTCTACCGGTTTCTAAAGTTAATTTTACGAGTGTATAGCCGACGTACTTTTTCATTACTTGCAAATGAGTAACGGCATTTTTGGAGTTGGTTGCAATTACGGTCATGCGTTTTCGATTTTGGGGATCTCTGCCAATGGGTGCATCGATGATGGCTTTTTGATTCGGAAATTCGCCATCTAATAAGGCAATGTAAGAACGATGAATTGTTTTCTTTTTAAATCCCTCTGCTAAAATTTGATGGACTTCATTGGTTTTGGCCACTAGTAACAAACCGCTCGTGTCTTTATCAATGCGATGCACAATTCCTGGTCTTTCCATTCCATTGTTATCACTTAAATGGTGGGTATGATACAAAAGTGCATTTGCTAATGTATGATTTTGATTGCCACTTCCTGGATGAACCACAAGGCCACTCGGTTTGTCCACTACTAGAATACTATCATCTTCATAGACAATGTGTAAATCCATTGGATTTTCTTCCATGTTGGTATTTATTTCTAATTCTTTGATCTGAACGATTTCATCTTTTTCTTTGATTTTATAACTTGCTTTTTCTTTTTTTCCGTTTACTAAAATTCCTTCTTGATCAATTAATTTTTCAATCTGATTTCGTGAATAAGGCGTGATTTCTTTTAAATATTTATCGAGACGAATGTTACTTTGGCAAGCGATCCATTTTTTCATAATGATCTTCTCCTTTCATGACGGCATAGATGAGTAAACATATGCCGATTACGACTCCGATATCTGCGATATTAAAAACAGGATAATCATAGTGAAAAATTTGAAAATCAAGAAAATCACGAACGTATCCAAATAACCAACGATCCATTAAATTGCCAACGATGCCACCGACAGCCATACCAAAAGCGAGATTGTTTCTGGCGCAAGGTTTAAACGTGTACATAAAATGGTATAGCAAAATCAAAGCAATGAAACTTAAAATGATAATCATGGGAATTTTATTATTTAAAATGTTCCATGCTGCTCCGTAATTTTGAATATAGTGAATGGAAAAAAAGTCTTTGATAAGAACAAATTCTTCATTTAATTTCAAATACATGGGAATGAATGCTTTGGTAATTTGATCTAGAAATAGTGTGATTCCTGCAACAATTAATATATTCCGATTCATGTTATAACCTCAGTGACATTATAGCATAACTTTATAGTTCTACCAAGATAACATCTTCTCCAATTTTCTGAATCTGATGAAAATTTACGGTTGTTTCTTCTCCTCCTAAAAAGAAAAAAAATCGCTTTTGTTCTACTAAAAAATATTCAATTTTGCCTTCATCGTCTAATTGTACGTCAATAATTCTTCCCAGTCTTCTGCCGTCTTTTAAACTGACAATGTCTTTTCTTTGTAAGTCTGCTAAACGCATAATACCACCTGTCCAAATTATATGTCTTCTCTTTTTTTGTATTCTATTTTATGAGACGACGTACATTTTGCATGGCACTTTTTTCGATTCGTGATACTTGAGCTTGACTAATGTTTAGACTTTCGGCAATTTCCATTTGGGTTTTGCCAATTAAAAAACGTTGTAGTAAAATGTTTCTTTCTCGTTCTTTTAATTTTTGAATGGCTTTCTTCATAGCAATTAGCATATCTTGATCTTTTTCTTTTTCTTTTCTATCTGCCAGTTGATCGAGTAAATAAATGGTATCTCCCCCATCATTATAGATGGGTTCAAAAATACTCATTGGTTCTTTTAAGGAATCTAGCGCATATGCAATTTGATATTCTTCGATTTGTAAATACTTGGCAATCTGATCGTTTTGTGGCTCATATCCGTATTGATTCATCCACTCGTCTTTCAATTTTAATATTTGATACGCTAAATCTTTAATGCTCCTACTGACGCGCATACTGGTATTATCACGAATATATCGTTTGATTTCTCCTAAAATCAAAGGACAAGCATAAGTACTTAATTTTAAATTATAAGATAAATCAAAATTATCAATGGCTTTAATTAAGCCAATGACTCCCACTTGAAATAAGTCATCTAAATTATATTTGGAATTATTAAATTTTTTTAAGATGCTCAAGACTAGTTTCAAATTGCCATTAATTAATTCTTCTTTGGCTTTTAAATCCCCATTTTTTAACTTTTGAAATAATTCACGCGTTTCTTCACTTTTTAATACTTTTATATCATTGGTATTTAAACCAGTAATATCTACTTTGTATTTTGCCATTAAAAAAGCCCCTTTCACTTTATTTTTGGTTTCCTAGGGCTTTTTTTATTCATTTATTAGATTTTTAATAAATTTTTTAAATTTTTAATTACTTTCTTTTCTATTCTGGAAATGTATGATTGACTGATTCCTAACATTTCAGCAACTTGTTTTTGGGTATATTCTTCTGTATTGTTTAGTCCATATCTTAAGACCATAATTTGTTTATCTCGTTCATTTAATTTGTTAATTTCTTTCGAAAGTAAATTTTTTTCCATTTGATTTTCAAATTCTTTACTGACTAAATCATCTTCGGTTCCTAAAATGTCTTCTAGATGTAATTCATTTCCTTCGGCGTCGTAATTTAAGGCATCTTCTAGCGATATTTCGCCTTTTCTTTTTTTATTTTTTCTTAGAAACATCAAAATTTCATTGGCAATACAGCGTGAAGCATAAGTGGCTAATTTAATGTTTTTATCAATCTTATAGGTGTTAATTCCTTTAATTAAACCAATGGAACCAATGCTTACTAAGTCTTCTACGTCATAACCGGTATTTTCATATTTTTTTGCCAAAAAAACGACTAAACGTAGATTATGTTCAATTAAGATATTTCTGGCTTCTTCATCTCCTTTGCTTACTTTAATTAAGTATTCTAATTCTTTTTCTTTACTTAATG
>CANQAU010000035.1 GCA_947588935.1 uncultured Bacilli bacterium | reverse complement strand
AAAAACTTTCTCCCATTTTAAATATGACGGAAGAAAGTTTGATCAAATTAATGAGTCAAGATTTATATCAAGTGGAATTGGGTCCTGGTGGAAGAGGAATTACGGAAGATACCAAAAAGACGATTGAGAAGCTTGGTTTACCGGGTATTGGTTTTACTTCTAGTACGAAACGTTTTTATAAGAATAAGAATTATGCATCTTACTTAATTGGATATGCAAGAAGAAAAGATAATGGTGAAATTTCTGGAGAAATGGGCATTGAGGCTTATTTTGATGATATTTTGAAAGGAAAAAATGGATATACGGAATATCAACAAGATGCGTATGGTTATCCGATGCCTAATACGCAAATTACCGAAGATGCGGAAAGTGGTTCGGATATTTATTTAACGATTGATAATAATGTCCAGTTGATTTTGGAAAATGTGTTGACGAAGTTAAAAAATGAGCATGAACTGGATTGGGCACAATTTACGGTGATGGATGCCAAGACGGGAGCGATTGTTGGAAGTGCCACGGTTCCAACGTTTGATTTAAATACTTTGGAAGGAATTGATTCTTATTTAAATCCTTTGACTAGTTATCAGTATGAACCGGGTTCAACCATGAAAATTTTTTCTTGGATGGCGGCGATGGAAGCAGGTATCTATGATGGTGAAAAGTTGTATCCCTCTGGAACCATTACTTTAAAAGATGGCACGGTGATTAAAGATTTTAATAATTATGGTTGGGGAGATATTTCTTTTAATACTGGTTTTCTTTATTCTTCCAATGTTGCAGCGACCAAACTCGGTTTGGAATTGGGTGCGGATCGATTACGAGACTTTTATTCGTTATGTGGCTTTGGAAGCAAAACGGGAATCTCTTTACCAAATGAGGCGGAAGGTTCGATTCAATTTCATTATGAAAGTGAACTTGCCAATGCAACGTTTGGTCAAGGAATGAGTGTGACTCCAGTTCAGATGCTACAAGCGTTGTCGGCACTTTTAAATGATGGGGTGATGATTAAACCTTATATCATTTCCAAAATTGTCGATGGTCATGGCAATGTTACGATGGAGGGAAGTCGTGAAGAGGTACGAAGAATTGTCAGTGCTACGACGGCTGGAAACATGCGAAAACTCATGAATGATGTCATTTATCATGGCCTTACTTCGAATATTGGTTATGCTCCTAGTAATACGACGATTGCTGGAAAAACGGGAACAGCCCAGATTGCAGCGAGTACGGGCGGATATATGACGGGGTATTATGATTATATTAAAAGTTTTGCTGGCTTTTTCCCTTATGAAGAACCGCGATATGTTGTTTATTTTTCGGTGAAACGGTTGGTTAGTTCGAGTGCGGATTTGATGAAAGTTGTTTCTTCTGCCATCGGTGAAATTGCAAAAGTCATGGATTTGGATGGAGAATCGACTACGGAAGAAGTTTCTAAAACCATCGCTTTATCAAACTATATTTCTTCGAGGGTCGATCAAACCGTTGAAGATTTGAAAAAAATTCATTTGATGCCGGTGGTCGTTGGAGATGGTGCTTATGTTACCAATCAATTTCCACTTCAAGATGCACATGTTTTAGAGGGAAGTAAAATTTTTATTCTCACCAATGGAAGTGAATATAAAATGCCGGATGTGGTTGGATGGAGTACCAATGAAATTATTCGCTATTGTAATTTTGTTGGATTATCTTATCATTTAAATGGATATGGTCATGTCGTCAGTACGAATATTTTAAAAGATACCGTTCTTTCTTTTGATACGGTATTAGAAATTCAATTGTCGACTTCAAATGACTAAAAAAAACTTGAAAGTTACAAATTGTAACTTTTTTTGTCCTTTTTTGAACAAAAATGCCGTATTTTGTTTTTTCTTTTTTTCGATATGGTATAGTTTTAGAAGTATGGTAAAGGATGATTTTATGAAAAATTTACATGTTCAAAAAATGGGAAAGTTGCTTTTTTTCTTTGCCTTTTTCTTTTCTTTCGAAGTCGGTTTGGTATGTGCGAAAACGATTTTGGTTCCGAGTGTTCAAGGGGAATTACAAAAGGCGATTGATTCGGCGGCGAATGGAGATGTCCTCGAGTATGATGCCCGGACTTTTTATGATGGAGATATTATCATTAATAAAGATATTACCATTCGCGGAAGTGGAACTGATCAGAAGATGCTTTTCGCTCGTTTTTTCATTCGAAGTAAAGCCGATGGGTCAGCCCCAAAAGTTTATTTTGAAAATGCCCTTCTATTTAACATGTTTCGTGCTACGATTAATTATGCGATTGTCCAACTTGATAATCCGGCTTATGTCTTTTTTAATCACACCAATGTCACTTATGGTGGTGGTGGAAGTGAGGACATTCATGATGATCGCGGAGTTGCCTTATATGTTACGGAAAACGCGAATAGTAGTATTATTGAAGCAACGGATTCGGAGTTTACGGGATATTTGGATGGCGTTCGAATTGCTTCTTCTACCAATTTAATTACGTTTACGAGATGTCAAATTGCGGGACAAGTAGCGCTGGCGATTGCTTCTCCAAGTGCTCAGACAGAGAAAAAGAAAAACAATAATATTAAATTATGGGATTCGACGGTTCTTGGATATGCTGGAGGAGATGCTGAAGCCGCAATTTCGATGCGTGGTCAAGATGGACTTCGATTAAATTTGAATGGAACCAAATTATACAATGGATTTATGCTCAATGGTCATTCGGCTTTGACGAAGGCTCATTTGATTCATTTTAATCAAACCAATAAAAATCAGAATGTACAGATTACGATCGAAGGAAATTCGATTTTGGAAGATACCTTGCAACAAATTGATGATGATGGAAATTTTACAGCAAGTCCTTATGATGGTAGTGGTTATGTTTTCAATTTTGGCGAGCAGAATTTACCTGAAGATAATAATGTTATCGAAATATCCGGAACCGTGAAGGTTCATCCTAATGATATGGAACATAAGTATAATCAAGATGCCTCTTATATCGTTGTTGGTCTTTACAATCAAGTGGGAGATGGAACGATTCGGACCTATCAAAATCCAACTCTTTTTACTGATCGTTTAACATCGATGGAAAATGATTTGAATCGTTTGAGTAACTATCGATTTGTCAATTGGCAGGTGAATTATGCTACTCCACAAGATTTTGATAAAAATACGTCTGTTTCTAGTAATTCCGATATTTTTCCAAAGGTGATTCGATTGTATCGATTAAGCATTGGAAATGATACTTTCTATATTGATGAGGGAAAAACGATCGCTAGTTTGAGTAGTAGTGATCAAACTAAGTTAGATAAATATCGTGAAAAAGATTCTTCTGATAAACAATTTTGGAAGTTTGTAGGAAGAGATGGTGCTGGAAATGAAATGGATATTACCGAAGATACGGAAATTCATGCCGATATGAATTTAACTGCTAAATTTCATGTACAAGTCAGTGTTTTAGGAGATAGAACCCCTTTTGAATTGGAACTTGGAAAATCCTTACAAGATTTGGAATCTGAGGAAATGGAACGCTTAAATGCGCTTCGTTATCAAGAACGAAAACATTTTACTTTCTTTGATGCAGTTTATTCAGATACGACTACTGGGGTGCTAACTGATGATACGGCCATTTTCAAAAATGTGACGTTGACTCCAAAATATGAAGTATGGGTGCAAGTAGGAGATGTAAAAATCGTTTTACCTGAAAATGAGACTCTTGCAAGTGTTCAGGATCAGGAAGAATATGGTTCCATCTTTCATCCAGAAAATAAGGATTTCTTGAAGTTTCAAGATTTTGATTTAACGACACCAGTTCCTGAAGATATGAGTTTAACGGCTCTTTATACGATTCGAGTCGAGATCAATGGTCAAAGTTTTACACTCGATGAAGGCCATTGTTTATTTGATTTACGTTCGGATGCTAGTCAAAAAGATCGATATCTGGCTATCGTTTCTCCAGAGAATAAAATCTTTGCAGGTTTTACGATGGTGGATGAGACTTTTACCGAACATACTGTACTTTCTTCGCATTTATCGATTGGTGCTACTTACCAAGTTTCTGTTTCGATTCAAGATGAATTTCGAAATCAAGAATTTATCATTCCTGAAGGAAGTAATTTAGATTCTTTACAATCGAATGAAGCTTATCAAGGTCTTCTTCATCCTGGAAATAAGACTTTTCAATCTTTTGTTAAAGACGGAAGGGATTTTCCAACCAATGAAGAAATTCATGAAAATACGACGTTATCGGTTCGTTATGTGGTAACGGTTCATCTGGGAAGTGAGGATTTTGAATTACCCGAAAAAGGTACGTTACGATCTTTACAAGGGGATGCACGTTATCAAAATATTGTAGAAAGATCGGATAAAGATTTTTGGAAATTTCAAAAAGAAAATGAAGATTTTTCGATCGATACACCGATTATGGAAAATACAACGTTGGTACCACTTTACCATGTGACGGTGCGTATTAATGATCAGGAATTGCAACTTATCGAGGGCGAGAAGTTATCATCTTATGAACAAACGGAAGAATATTTACAGGCGATCTTGCAAGATAAAAAAGTTTTCTGGAAGCTCGTGTATGTTTCGGATGATACCGATTTTGATATGGATCAGGAAATTCATACGCATATCACGTTAAAAGGAAAATATCATGTGTTGGTTTTCCTTGATGAAGAGTCATTCCAAATCGAAGAAGGACAATCTTTAAAAGATTTGGAAAGTGATGATCGTTACTTTTTGATGCGCTATCCAGAAAAGAAGTCTTTTTGGAGGTTTATGATTCAAGAAGATGAAATTTTGGAAACGGACCCTATTTTTGAAGAGACGCACATTGATATTCAATATCATGTTTCGGTTTTGATCGATGACGTGTCATTTCAATTAGAAGAAGGTCAAAGCCTTTCTGCTTTAACGGGTGTGGAAGAATATGATCATTTCTTTAAAGAAACTACAAAAGATTTCTATGAATTTTTACAGGGTGCACAACACTTTGATGTCACGAATCCTATTTATGAAAATACTACTTTAACTGCCAGTTATCATGTCACCGTGGACATTGATGGTCATTTATTTGTTTTGAAGGAAGGCCAAACCATTCAGTCTTTACAAGATCAACCAGATTATCAAAGTATTGTTCATCCGAAAAAGAAACATTTTTACAATTTCTATTTGGGAAGCGAAGTGTTTCAAGATACGACCGAAATTCATGAACATACGAATTTAACTGCCAAATATTATATTTTGATTACCATTTTGGATCATGAATTCAAGATGGAAGAGGGTAGTAATCTTCTTACTTTCCAACACGATGAAGAATATCAAAAAATCAAACAAGATCCGACGAAAAATTTTGTGGGCTTTACGTATCAAGGACAAACTATTACCGAGGAAATGCCATTGGTTGAAGATATGGTTTTAACTGCTCATTATATGATTTTGATTACGATTGATGGTCAATCTTATCCTCTGGCTGAGGGGGAGAGTTTACAGCAATTGAGTGCAGAGGGACTTGAAGCCTTACATCGTTTAGAAAATGGTTCTGATCGTCCGTTTGCTAAATTCTATTTTGCGGATGGTAGTGAATTTTCGATGGATCGTTCGTTAACTTCTCATATGACGGTTTTGGCAGAGTATCAATTGAAAGTGGAAGTGGATGGTCACTTGTTTTATATCGAGAAGGGGCAATCTTTACAAGATTTATCGGAAAGTGATCGACAAATATTGGAAAATTTAAGAAGTACTAAGAAAATGTTTCATCATTACGAAGATCAAGAAAATCAGGAAATTACTATGAGTGATTCGCTTTCTCAGGATGTAGTGTTACATAGCGTTTATCATGTTCAAGTCATCATTGGGCGTGATACGTTTGAATTGGTTGAGGGAGAAACTTTGGAATCTTTACAATCGCAAGAACGTTATCAAAATATTCTTCATCATCCAGAAAAAGATTTTTGGAAGTTTACTTATCAGGGAAATGATTATGATGTTACCGAAGCGATTCACGAAAATATCGAACTTGTTGCAGTTTATAAAATTCATGTGACGATTCAAGATCAAACCTATCTTCTAGAAGAGGGTCAGACGTTGTCTTCTTTACCAGAATTTGCTCTAGAACAATTGGAAGAAATGAAAAAAGAAAAATTGTTTTCTCGGTTCGTGAACCAACATGATCGTACGTTAGAAATGGATGAGGCATTGCATGAGAATACGGTAGTTCTTGGCAAATATTTGATTAAGATTACGTTATCTCAAGAGGATTTTTATCTGGAAGAGGGAAGTTGCTTACGTGATTTATCAAGTGAAGATCAACTTCGTTTTCAATCGTTACTTGTATCTTCAAAAGAAATGAGTTTCGATCATCTTGTCAATGCCAAAACGGATGAAGTCATCCAGATGGATACTCCGCTTTGGGAAGATCTTGTATTGAAGGCAATATTTGTAAGAGAAGAAGTGATTCCATCTGTCAATGTTCCCATTACTTTTGATCAAATTCTTCTTTATCTTTTGATTAGTTTGCTTGGTTTGGGTGGAATTTCTTGTGGAATGGTTCTTTATACGAAACAAAAACATCAATAAGATATCTTATTGATGCATCATCTGAATGATTACCAGTTCGTTATGTTTTGCAGTACGAACTGGTACTGCCCATACTCCAGCTCCAGCGGAAACTATTTTTTGATAGTTTCCGTTCTTTTTATATCCATATTCTAAGAAAAGATTTCCTGAAAATATTTGTCCAGCATGAGTATGTCCCGATATTTGTAAATCGATCTTTAAATCTTTGGCGAATTGTTCCTCTTTGGGTTGGTGATCTAGTAGGATGGTGGGGAGAGTCGGATCGATTTCTTTTACTAGTTCTTCTAAACTTTTCCTTGGATTTCCTAGGATATTATTTCGATAATCTTTTCTGCCAATAAGATTAAACCTTTGATTAATTTTGATGGTTTGGTCTTCTAAGAGCATGATATTGCAATCTTGAAGTTTCTCTCTGGTATCGAAATTTAGTAGATCGTGGTTTCCTTCGACGAAGTACATTCCATAATTGGATTTGAATTTTTTGAAAATGTCATATGCGTAGTCTTTTAGAGAAGCGGTTGTATATTCATCAAAAATATCTCCTACGAAAAAAATAAAATCCACATTTTCTCTATTTACTTTTTTTAGTATCTCATCGAGTTGTCTTGTATTTTTTAAATGAATATCGCTAATCACCGCAATTTTGCTATTGGTTTTTAAATGGTCTATGGAAACGTTGTAATACTTTGTGGTGATGATATTGGCATTTATAACGCCATAGATGGTAATTATCAAACTTATTAGGATGACGCTGATGCCTTTTTGATACCATTTGGAAAAGCGCTTTTCTTGGTTTGTCTTTTTACAAATGAAAGATAATAAATCTGTGATGAGATAAAAGAAAATTAAATAGAAACCAAAGATGATGAAGATATTTCGAAGCAATAAAAGAGCGGTAATGAGCAAGTAAAGTAGAATCCAAAAAAGACGAGGATGTTTTTTGGAGAATAAAGGACGCAAATGGATTCCAAGATATAATCCACCCAAAAGGATTGTTCCAATGATGGGAATGATCCAGTTATAATAGTTCATAATTTGACCTCACACGATTTTATTTTAACACGAATAAGACTGGTTATGTGCTTGGAAGAATTGAGTTTACAAAAAGTGTCGTGTTTTCTTTTTTTTCATATCTTAGATAAGGGACTTTCTAAAAATGGATTGTACTTTTTTCATTTTTGTGCTAGAATAGTCGCCAATACGCAATTTAAGGGGTTTATAGCACTAAAAATTGACATTATTTTTGTTAAATTGATGTTATCATCTAGGAAAGGATTTATATCTATGATATAATTTGAATTACCTAGATATATTGTGGAGGGTTTTTATGCAGGAGAAAGAGTTTGTTATGACAGATGAGAAAATAAAAGTAGTATCTGCGCGGTATATTCAGTGTATCGTTAAACGTTTTTTTGATATTTTCGTGGGTTTAATAGGAATTTTCTTTTTGATTCCGATTACGATTCTTGTAAAACTTATCACGGTTTGTAGTGGGGATTTTCATAGTATTTTCTTTAAACAAAAACGTTTGGGGAGATATGGAGAATTTATTTATATTTATAAATTTCGGACGATGGTTCCCAATGCGGAAGAAGTTTTGCAAAAATGGTTGCAGGATAATGAAGATATCCGGGATGAATATTATCGGAATCGAAAAATTGAAAATGATCCGCGAATTACCAAAATTGGAAAAATATTACGTGTGACCTCTTTAGATGAATTTCCACAGTTTATCAATATTTTTAAAGGGGATATGTCTTTTATTGGACCAAGACCGATTGTGCCGGATGAAATCGAAAATTATAATAAAGCACAAGCTAGGAAGTTTCTTTCTATGCGACCTGGATTAACCGGTTATTGGGCAGCGAATGGACGCAATAATGTTTCCTATGATGAACGTGTTCGTCTAGAACTTTATTATATTGATCATTTTTCTTTATGGTTAGATATTAAGATTATTTTTTCAACGATTATTTCTGTTTTTAGAAGAACAGGTGCAAAATAATATTTGTAGGTGGTTATATGGAAGAGTTAAATGTATTAGAGTTTTTAAGTTATATTAAAAAACATGCTGTTTTTGTATCGACTGTTACCATTTTGATTACGATTATAGGACTATTTTATTTTATGGTTTTACGGAAGCCTGAATATACGTCTACGACTTCTTTAACCGTTACGGGTACGGAATCTAGTAAAGTGACAACGAATGATATTACCTTAAATTCGAAGATGATACCAACCTATCAAGAGGTCATTACGAGTCGAAAGGTTTTAGACCGGGTGATTAATAATTTGAAATTAAATAAATCCGCAGCAGAACTTGCTCATAGTATTACAATTAAAGCTACGACGGATTCTCTGGTTTTAAATATTACCGTGGTGGATTCCAATCGAACAGTTGCACGAGATGTAGCAAATGAAGTGACACGTGTATTTAAAGATGAAATTCAAGAAAAATATAGTATTAAAAATGTTGAAGTGTTAGATGAGGCTTTAGCAAGTGATAATCCTAGTAATATCAATTATGCTAAATCTTTTGTTATTAGCTTTTTTGCTGGATTGTTTTTCTCTGTAGGAATTTTACTTTTAGTTTTCTTTTTGGATAATACCGTCAAGAGTGCTGAGCAAATTTCTACCAAAATGGAAATGGTGGTACTTGGTGCAGTTCCTGATTATAATACACTTAGTCATGGGAAAAAGAAGGGTGGCAAAAAATAATGCGTAGTGAACTTATTGTCGAAAAAAATTCCAAATCTTCCGTTGCCGAAGCAATTCGTATTATTCGAACCAATTTACTTTTTTCTTCTGCTGATAAAAAGGTGAAGACGATTTTGGTTACTTCTTCCGTATCTGGTGAAGGAAAGAGTTTTATTAGTGCAAATTTAGCTACTGCTTTTGCACAAAATGATTATAAAGTTTTGTTAATTGATTGCGATTTGCGTAAAGGAAGACTTCATCGTTTATTTAATATTACGAATGATAAAGGTTTATCTAATCTTCTTTTAGGAGATGTAGAAAAAGAATACAAAGAATATGTAAAGAAAACTTATATTCATAATTTGCATTTACTTACTAGTGGAATTGTGCCACCAAATCCTAGTGAATTATTGGATTCCAATAAGAATCAAAAACTATTGGAGATTTTAAAGGGACATTACGATTATATTATTTGTGATGGAACTCCGGTTGGAGGACTTACTGATTCCATTGTTATGAGTAAAAATGTTGATAAAGTGGTTGTTGTATGTGCGGTGAATTATACCAAACTTGATCAACTTGAAAATACTAAGAAATCTTTACAAAATGTTGGAGCGGATGTAGCAGGGGTTATTGTTAATAAAGTTCCAGAAGTACATAGTAGTTATTATGGTAACTATTATGTAGAAAATTAAGAGTAGAAATACTCTTTTCTTATGGAGTGAATGATGAAATATATTAAATGGTGTTTTCTACTTTTGTGGATGGTGCTTATTTTTTTCTTTTCGAGTCAAAATGGTACGATGAGTAGCAATACTTCTCAATCTTTTTTATTTGCAATTAGTCAGTTTTTGCCGTTTTTATCTGGTCGGGAATTTTTCATTCGAAAATGTGCCCATTTTTTCTTATATTTTGTTTTGGGGATTCTTGTATACTTGGTGATGAAAGAGTATACGAAAAAACCCTTTTTTTGGTGTGTGTTGTTCTGCTTTTTCTATGCTTGCAGTGATGAAATGCATCAATTTTTTATCGCCAATCGTAGTGGAAATGTTTTTGATGTGCTTTTGGATAGTGTTGCATCTTCTATCTCTTTATGGATATGTTTTGTGAAGCAACCAAAGATTTAATTTGCGAAATTTGTCGACGAGTATTTCTTGCTATCTCTTTGAATATTTATATAATAGGGTACGCAAAGAGGTGGCAGTGATGTTTTTGATTATTTTTTTTCTTTTTCTTTTTTTCGTTTTCTATAGTGCTTGTATCGTGAGTTCTCGGTGTTCCAAAAAAGAAGAAGAGGATTCGGAGAGGCATTTATAATTTCTCTATTTTTACATATTCTAATAATGGGGTGAAAAGGAAAGTAGGTTGTCTTTTGCATCATTTTTTGGTATAGTGGTATGGAGACTAGATGAGTTAGGTGATGAAGTAAATGGCAACCCGAAAGAAAAAAATGAATCCAAAATTATTAGCTTTTTTAAAAATTATGGGTATTCTTAGTGTAGGAATCGTTCTTGTCTTTTTATTCTTTTTATATCGTTTGGATATTTTGCCTACCCATTATTATTTAATTATTTCGATTCTCTTTTTGGGAATTGATCTCTTTGCTGTTTTTGCGATTTATAAATTCAAAAAGATATTAAAGTGGATTGCATTTGCTTTTGCGTGTATTTTTTCTTTTATTAGTTCGGTAGGTTGTTATTATTTGTATCATACCGACGCCTTTTTAAATCAGTCTTTTCGCAATCAGAAGTTTGGGTATAATACTACGTATTATTTAATTGTCAATTCGCAAGATCAAGCGAAAGATGTTTTTGATATTACCGAACCGATTGGTTATTATCAAGGTTCTCCTTTGATTCAAGATATTCAAAAACAAGTGAATCAAAAGATGGAAGAAGAATTGGAGTACCAAGAATTTGATGACGTGGTCACGATGTTTGAAAGTGTTTTGGTGGGTAGTCCACAAGCGATGCTTGTTGAAAAAACTAATTTTGATTTAGTTTTTCAAATTAATACGGTGATGAGTAAAGACCAATACAAGGTTCTTGATGAGTATAATATTTATACAGAAATTGAAAGCAATCGAGCTGGAAATGATCGGAAGTTTAATATTTATATTGGCGGAAATGACTTTACTGAAAGTAATATGGATTTTAATATGATTTTATCTGTCAATTTGAATTCCAAAAGAATTTTAATGACGTCCTTACCAAGAGATTACTATATTCCAGTTTCTGGATATGATGGAGCTCGAGATACTTTGAGTTATATGGGGTCACGTGGTGTTGAAACCAATCGGAAAAGTATTGAAGAATTTTTAAATGTTCCTCTTGATTATTTTATTAAAATTAATACTTCAAGTTTGGTTGGAGTTGTCGATGAAGTTGGAGGAATTACTTATTGTTCTGATATTAGTTATACGACGACACATGCCGTTGTTTTGGGAACTTATGATGATTCCAGGGGTGAAAAATTACGCGTTCAAAAAGGATGTCAACGATTGAATGGAATTCAGACTTTAACGGTGGCGCGTGAAAGAAAGGCATTTGTGGACGGAGACCGTCAGCGACAAAAAAATTGTCAACAGATT